>JAYWDR010000429.1:0-3788 GCA_043779735.1 Cyclobacteriaceae bacterium
GGGAAAGTGCTACAGGGACTGGTAAAAAAAATTGCGCCGGAGGTGGAGGTAATGAGCATCTGAATTGAGTTTCGGAAACGATTAGTTAGAATCTTGGATCTAATTGAGAATTTGCCTAACTTATTTAGTTATTGATCGCAATACAATTATGGCGATAGTATGCGGAAGAATCTTTTTTTTCTGATGGGCATTTTGACTATCCTGCTAAGCTGCAAAAAGGAGGTTATTTCTGATTGCTTTCTTGATGAAGGGAGGGTTGTTTATGATCCAATTTGTTGGGGAATAATTGTTCAGGTTAGAAACAGAAGTGTTAATGCTGAAAAATTTCGATATCAAGGTGTCGATTATGATAATGTGATTCAAGTCATGGGTTACGAAAGTGCTGTTTTTAAAGCGGATAGAAATTTAATTGATTCACTGTACTCTTCAAGTAGGTATTTGAACCGCAGTTTTTATTTCTATTTTCGGGATGCCACAAATCAAGATCTTGACACATTGGAAAAACCTTGTACTGCAAACAACATTTGGTATTCGCTTAATAAAAAGGTAATTATAACGGTGCTAACTGAGAATTGCGGGAGGTGATGAAATTGCGTCGTATGCGATGAGTTTTTAATTTGAAATTGCATCAATTTGAAAATTTGAAAATGAAATTGAAAGAATTAAACAATGTTAAAGTTGGAATGTGATTAATTATTTCAGAACTCAGAACTATCTATAGATTACTACCGGCAATCCATCCGGACAAACTGCCAGCAATTTTCTAATGGTCTTATTCAGTACGGGGTGTACCAAATCAGGTTCCACTTCCATTAAGGGCTCAAGCGCAAATCTGCGGTTGGCAATCTCCGGGTGAGGAATGAACAGTTCCGGCGTATTGATAATCTGATCACCATAAAAGAGGATGTCGATATCCAGTGTGCGCGGCCCCCATTTTTCACTGACCGTACGGCCTTGTAATTTTTCAATCTCCTGTGCGGCTTTCAAGACCTTTTCAGGTGCCAGTTTGGTTTCTACGCCAATGACCTGGTTAAGAAAGGCTGCCTGTTCGGTGTTTCCCCACGCTGCCGTTTGGTAGATGGAAGAAATCGCTACCAATTTTCCAATGCGCCGTTTAATCATGGTGCGCGCTTTTTCGAGATAATCCTGGCGATCGCCCAAATTTGAACCTAAAAGCAGAAATGTCCGTACCAGGTGTACCATGTATGTAATTCGTAAATTACTTATAGTAAAATTGATATTTTTGCCGTCTAATTGAACGTTTATGACTTTTTTTAAAACACTTTTTGCCTCCTGCCTCGGCACCTTTGTCGCCCTGGCATTGCTCTTTTTAGTTGGAATCCTGATTATTGTCTCGCTTTCCAATGAAAATGAAGTAGCCGTGGCTGACAACTCCGTCCTCCACCTCCGCCTGGAGGCCCCCATCACCGAACTGGAAATCGAAGACCCCCTGGCAGAGATATTTCCCGGCGCCGGCAGCCAGAGCCATGGACTGATTCAAATCAAGCAGGCCATCCGCAACGCGAAGTCAGATCCGAAAATAAAGGGAATTTATCTCAATACCAGCATGGTGATGACCGGCTTTGCCACCATCCAGGAATTGCGCGAATCACTGCTGGACTTTAGGAAGTCGGGGAAATGGGTGATCTCCTATGCTGACTTTTATACCGAAGGAGGCTATTTCCTCGCTACTGCCGCCGATGAAATCTACATGAATCCCGATGGAGAAGTGGAGTTTAACGGCCTTGCCACCGAAGTAACATTTTTCAAAAAACTTTTTGACAGGCTGGAGATCAATCCACAAATCTTCAGGGTGGGTGAATTCAAAAGTGCAGTGGAACCTTTTTTCCGTGATAATCTCAGCGATGAAAATAAGTTACAACTCAATTCAATATTGAATTCCATTAACGGCGAAATGCTTCATCATATTTCTGAGGCACGGAAAATCCCGTTTGAAAAACTAAAAGAGATCTCAGACAAAATGATTGTTCGCAGTGCGGCACTTTCTGTTTCTACGGGACTGGTAGATTCTCTGCTTTACGATGATCAGCTACAGGATAAGTTGCGCGCCAAGCTTGGATTAAAAGCTAGTAGGACCGTGCCGTTAGTAAAATATTCGCGATACAGAAAGTCATTCACCCCGTCGGAGTCATCTTCCAACGAAATCGCTGTCATCGTTGCCGACGGCGCCATCATGCCAGGTAAGGCTGAACAGGGAACCGTCGGAGCCACGACCATCGTGGAACAGATCCGCAAGGCCCGCAACAACGATAAAGTGAAAGCCATCATCATCCGGATTAATTCTCCGGGCGGCGTCTTTCAGGCGGCCGATTACATGTGGAGAGAAATTACCCTTGCAACGAAACAAAAGCCGGTGATCGCATCCATGTCGGACTATGCTGCTTCAGGAGGCTATTACCTCGCGATGGGGTGTGATACCATTGTAACACAGCCAACGACCATTACAGGTTCTATTGGTGTATTCAGCGTGTTGCCTGATTTGAGCAAGTTTATGGACGACAAGCTGGGCATTACTTCAGAAGAAGTGAAGACGGGTGAGATTGGAGAGTTGGTGACAGTGACCCGCAAGCTGACAGAAGTAGAATATAACATCTGGCAAAAACGGACCGATGAAATTTATGAGACCTTCACCCGTAAGGCCGCTGAGGGTCGCAAGATGGACATCAACGACCTGAAGAAAATCGCTTCCGGCCGTGTGTGGACTGGCACGCAGGCCAAAGACAATGGACTCGCGGATGTGCTGGGTGGTTTTGAAACAGCTGTGAAGATAGCTGCCGCGAAAGCAGGCATCGGAGAAGATTATAAACTGCGATATTATCCAAGACCGAAACCCTTGCTCGACCGCCTCATGGGCGATTGGGAAAATAATACCCGGACGAATACCCTGCGTACGGAGTTGGGTGAGTACTATCCAATTTATCAGCAATGGGAGAAAGTGAAAGGCTACCAGGGGGTGCAGGCGAGGATGCCCGTGGAGTTTATTGTGAAGTAGACTAACAATATGTAATTGTAATGCTTCGTGAGAGTCAAGCTTCGACTCCGCTCAGCCTGACAATCTTCGAAACACTTTATTCATTAACGAGTCAACCTGAGCGAAGTCGAAGGGCGACATTGGACATTCAATATTCATGTCTTGGTTGTGATTCTTTTGTGATTTGAATTTTAATATCTGAAATTTCCTTCATGAAAAAAATTCTATCGATTTTAGTTGTTTTAATTTCGCTAACGAGGGTATGGGCCCAGGAATTCAGCGTTCCTGAGAAGTCTGTACTCAGCAAGCCTGAGGACTATGAGAAGTACGAACCCATTGTACTCCAGTGTATCAATTGGCTGCTCGTCATCCCGATAAACGAACAACCAGATAAAAGAATGGACGCCAACACATTTATTATGAAGTGGCTGTCGGGAACACCCAAGATCACGATCGACGTGAGACCTGAGATTGTGACCTTTATGGAAATGAACCCTGACCTATTGATGGTTTTTATGTGTGGATGGACAAAGTATGCATTGGAGTCAAAGGATTTTGAAAATGCACTGAGCGGAAATCTCAAGGGAGTTGAAAGTGTTATGGAGTATTACCAAAAGAACAAGGACAACCTGATAAAAGATAAGAATGTGGAGAAGTATATTAAGATGAAAGAAAAGGGGACCCTGGAAGAATATATTAAAAAGTATGTTGATTGATAAATCCTAAACCAGAAATTTGAAGAGTCTCTCAAAAAATTACAGGATAGATCAACTTTTGCCGTGTGGGCTTTCCGTTG
>JAYWDR010000430.1:0-3782 GCA_043779735.1 Cyclobacteriaceae bacterium
CAATCGGAACTATTTTTTGGCCGGCCGTTGACAAATATCGTCTTCATGGGCATGGGAGAGCCATTGCTGAACTATGCGAATGTAATTGCCGCGATTGAAAAAATAACGTCACCACAAGGTCTTAACATGGCCGCTAAGCGAATAACCGTTTCTACTGTGGGTATAGCTAAAATGATAGTCAAGATGGCGGATGCCGGGGTGAAGTTCAACCTGGCTGTGTCGCTTCACTCCGCTATCAACGAAATCCGATCCTCTATTATGCCGATCAATGAAACCAATTCACTCGAAGAATTGGGTGAGGCTCTAAAATATTGGTACGCCAAGCGGAAGAAAAAGGTTACTTATGAATACGTGGTGTGGGAAGGAATCAATGATTCGATGAAACACGCGCAGGCGCTGTTGAAATTTTGCAAGATTATACCATCCAAGGTAAATCTCATTGAATACAACCCCATCGATGATGGCGCTTTTAAACAGGCAAGTCAGGATACGTTGTTAATGTACCATCATTTGTTGGAGAGCAACGGTATTACGACACGAATTCGGAAGAGTCGTGGCAAAGATATCGATGCCGCCTGCGGACAGTTGGCTAATAAAAGCTAATATTTATACTATTTTTTCACTATGCAATTAAGTCCTTACGAGAAGCACTTCCAGTCATCTGAAAAAGTCCGTGATTTTGTCATTGGTATGAGTGATGGGCTGACGGTGCCTTTTGCGCTGGCAGCGGGTTTGAGCGGAGCAATTGATTCCACTGCCATTGTCATCACGGCCGGGCTGGCGGAGATTGCTGCAGGATCCATTGCCATGGGCCTAGGAGGCTACCTGGCGGGCCGCACTCAGATTGAGCACTACGATGCGGAGGAGAGACGGGAATACGAAGAGATTGACAAACTGCATGAAGTAGAAATACACGAGACGAAAGAGATCTTTGCAGAGTACGGCCTCAATGATGAATTGCAGGAAAAGATCGCCCGTGAGATGGCCAAGAACCCAAAAAAGTGGGTAGACTTCATGATGCGATTTGAGCTAGGGCTGGAACGACCTGACAAGAATCGCGCACTCCAAAGCGCCCTGGTGATTGGGGTCAGCTATGTCATCGGTGGACTGATTCCGTTGAGCGCATACTTCTTTAACGATACCACCCATGAGGGACTGATTTACTCGTCCATTATTACGCTCATCTGTCTGATTGCCTTTGGTTTGGTTAAGAGCAAGCTAACAGGTCAGCCTCTCTTTAAAGGTACCGTACGCGTGGCATTGGTGGGAGCCATGGCCGCGGGTGCCGCTTTTTTACTGGCAAAGCTTATCACATAAGGCTATGCTGTATTTAAATTCTGAATACTAATCCAGCGCGCAGCATCAAATTCATTTCTTACTCGCCTTAAAAAGTTTTTCTTTCTCTTCTTTGCTAAGGCTCTCATAGCCGCCAACAGAGATCTTGTCAAGAATAGCATCAATCTCCTGCTGAGAAATACCATTGCGACCGGCATTCTTTTTTGCCTCGGACGTTTCATTCTTGCGGTAGGAAATTTTCACGGTGCGTCGGGGTTTGAACAAGGCATTCATCCAATCCATAATAGCTGTGATCCACCCGCCCCAATTTATCCCTACCTGCATTTGTTTGATGTATATGAAACCCATCAAGGCCCCGCCCAGATGTGCGACGTTGCCGCCGGCGTTTGGGCCTACTGATCCGAGGAATGAAAAAAAGATATAAAATCCTGCGATGTATTTAATTTTTACTGGCCCAAAGAATAAAAGAAAGAAGGTATAGTTCGGCATCAGCGTAGCCGCCGCCACCAACACAGCATTAATTGCCCCGGACGCGCCAACCATGCCGGCAAAACCAGACTGAGTTTTAAAGAATGGAATGGTGTTAAACACCAACAGGTAGCATACGCCTGCGGCCAGTGCTCCCAGTATGTACAAGGCTACCAGTTTGTCGCTTCCAAGATATTCAACAAACAGTCGCCCAAACCAATAGAGTGCGAGCATGTTGAACAGAATATGAAAAATGCTGCCCAGGTCATGCATGAAGGCGTAGGTGACAATCGTCCAGGGGCGCATGACAAAGTCACCAACCTTGGGCGGAATTGAAAACTGATCGTGTACGATTGCAAAGACAGGTTCAAAACTTAGCACACGAGAAAAGACATACAGCACGCCTAACGCCAGAAACACCGCGATATTGACAATAATCAATTGAACGTGGGCATTATTGGGCCTATTGAATGCGTTTCTAAATTCGTCTAACACTTGAAACAGGGTTTACGGATTTCGGCTTAAAGGGGCTACGAATTTAAACAATTGTTGGCTCATCAGCCTTTTCCCTGACTCCTCCAAAACGAAATCAGGAGGAATGCCACAAATGCGCCACCAAAATGAGCGACATGTGCCACCGTGCCACTGCGGTCCATAGCGTAAGTAAGGAAGCCCATCAGGAACACCATGTACTTGGCCTTAATTGGTATGGGCGGGAACAACAACATAATCTCCATGTTTGGGAACGTCATCCCAAAAGCCATGAGGATACCATAAATCGCACCGGAGGCACCCAGCATGCTTCCCACTGTACCCGGAAACAGAAAATAATTTCCCAAAGCATAAAGTATTCCAGCACCCATACCTGTAACGATATAAAATACCAGGAACTTCTTGTCTCCCCAATGGTGCTCAAGAATAGGTGCAAAGGAGGCAAGCGCCAGCATATTGAAAAAAATGTGGCCAAAGCCGCCATGCGCGAACATATAGGTGAAGAATTGATAAGGCTGAAATAGAGGAGAATTAATACCCCAAAGAGAAATAACCTGTGTTAAGCCTAAGCTGATTGATTGTCCATCAATAGTTCTTGTGAGGACAACTGGCAGGAACTGTTGAAGCAGAAAAACGACGACGTTGATGATGATCAGGTTGCGAACGAGGGGCGTGAGATTAAACATTAGCGGAAGTGACTTTCTACCTTAGACGTTTCAAAAATAAAAAATGTTGTGTTGCCTTCCGGCGAATAATTTGGGTTGCGGCAAGAAAAAAGTCCTTCCACAAGCGAATCCATCTCTTCGCGCGAAAGCTTTTGGCCGTTTTTGATGGCGGCACGTTTGGCCAGGGAACTCGCCAAGTTATCACGCAGGGGTAAGGAAAGACTCGATTGATTTTGCTTGAACTGCTCCAATAATCCCTCGAAAAGTTCTTTTTCATTCCTCCCGGCTGTCTCTGCGGGCATACCTGTAACTACCAGTGTATTTTTCCCAAATACGTCAAATTGAAAACCCAGGGCCTTGATCTCCCCTTCCATCTCAAATACCAGGGCAAAGTCGGCCGGACTCAGGCTTACCGTCTGAGGAAATAGACTCTGAAGGCTGGAGCCCGAATTCTGTTGCATTTTGCCAAGGAATCTCTCGAAGAGGATGCGTTCATGCGCCGCCTGCTGGTCTATGATCATGAGTCCGTTTTTTACAGGACGAACCAGGAATTTCTGGTGGAGCTGGAAAAGGATATTTTCTTCAGACGTAGCCTGAGTCTCCCAATTCATCGAGCTTTCTATCCGTACCTCCGTCCTATCAATGGATGACGCAAACAACCGCGATTCGGGCGGTTGCTCCCCTTCAAATAGTTTGTCCCAGTGTTGAAGGCTTGATCGCTGCAGCGAAGATCCAAAATGTTCTTCCAGGTATTGATCGTGGCGCAAGGCAGGGGCGTTGGTAATTTTAGTAACAAGGTTTACATCCGCAGAGTAATCCAACGCCGGCACCATGTTGTGTGCTCCCAGAGCTTGCCTCACT
>JAYWDR010000431.1:0-10577 GCA_043779735.1 Cyclobacteriaceae bacterium
TTGATGGTGGAGCGAGCCTGGGCCCTGGACAAGAAATGCGAAACGTTTATGGAGGAAATAAGACGGATGCCGGAAGTTACGTCGGTGGCGGGTACTAGCTCGCGGGTTGGCAACCGGGATGATGCGTTCGGGCAAATGTTCCAGCCGCAAGGCTCTAACGAAGTGCTGACCGTCAAGTCAATGATCATGGATGATGAATTTTGCCAAAACATTGGTTTCACGCTCAAGGAGGGCAGATTTTTCAGTAAGGAAATCAGCGACTCGCTTAGTGTTTTGTTAAATGAAACGGCTGTTAAGACGATCGGACTTACAGATCCGATTGGCCGGAGACTTTCGAATTCAGACTTATTCCGGAATGATACCGTCCGGGGCAAAATGCGGCTTTTTACTGTGATCGGCGTGATCAAAAATTTCCATTTTCAATCCTTGCGGGATGAGATCACCCCGCTTGTAATTTTTAGTAAAGAAGTCTTCGGGCCCCAGTCGAACATGAATTATTTGGCAGTGCGACTGAAGGCAAAGGGATTTCAGGACGCCATTGGCAAAATTGAGAGCAAGTGGAAGGAGTTTGTTCCCGACAGGCCTTTCCGTTATGAATTTCTTCAGGATAATCTGAACAGCGGCTATGCGGAAGATCGACGGTCTGGTAAAATGTTTACCATTTTTTCGACACTTGCCATTGTGATTGCATGTGTGGGTCTCTTTGGGTTGTCAGCGTACACAGCAAGCCGTAGAACCCGGGAGATCGGCATTCGCAAGGTTATGGGCGCCTCGGTGGGGGCTATGGTGGTTTTATTGTCAAAAGACTTTACAAGGCTTGTGGTGGTGGCATTTGTCCTGGCGGCACCTTTAGCCTGGTGGATGATGAATCAATGGCTCAATGGTTTTGTGTACCGGATAGCGTTGGGTGCAGGCTCTTTTGTGGTAGCGGGAGCTGCGGCCCTTGCTATTGCCTGGCTTACGGTGAGTTATCAATCGATTAAGGCGGCGATAGTGAACCCTGTACAATCGCTGAAGAGCGAGTAATTCAAATTTTCAAATTGTCTGGTTGGACTAAAGTCCATGCGGTGGGAATTCAAGTAGCTCCAGGCTTAAGGCTGAGGCTACTTAAGGGAATGTAAAAGGGCTTAGCCTAATTGAACCAGTCTCTTACCGACTCAGGTACAAATTCCTTTCAGCGTAAATGGCCATGAAGTAATCATCCATCAGGTCATCAATAAAATAGATGGACTCACCGGTAGATTTCATTTCCGGCCCTAGTTCCTTGTTAACGTCCGGAAATTTACTGAAGGAGAATACCGGCACCTTGATGGCGTAACCTTTCTTGGTTGGTTTAAATGTGAAGTCTTTCACCTTCTTTTCACCCAGCATTACCTTCGTGGCATAGTTGATATAGGGTTCATCGTAGGCTTTGCAAATGAATGGCACCGTGCGTGAAGCGCGAGGGTTGGCTTCGATAACATACACTTTGTCGTGCTTAATCGCGAATTGAATATTGATAAGTCCTACTGTGCGCAGGGCGAGGGCAATGCGCTTGGTGTACGTTTCAATTTGTTTGATTACAAAATCCCCGAGGTTATAGGGCGGAAGCACTGCATATGAATCACCCGAGTGAATGCCGGCGGGCTCAATATGCTGCATAATGCCGATGATGTACACATCTTCGCCATCGCAGATAGCATCCGCTTCAGCTTCGATGGCAGCATCCAGGAAGTGATCGAGCAGCACTTTGTTTTCAGGCAAGTGTTTCCAGATGTCAAGGATATGGTTTTCCAGTTCCTTTTCGTTGATAACAATTTTCATGCTCTGACCACCTAATACATAGGAAGGTCTCACGAGCAATGGAAACCCTATAGTCTTGGATACCTCCAAGGCTTCATCCGCATCCGTGGCAACGCCGAAATCTGGATAGGGGATCTTTAGTTCTTTGAGCATGGAAGAAAAACTTCCGCGGTCCTCGGCAAGGTCAAGTGCCTCGAAAGAGGTCCCCATGATTTTCACGCCGTATTTCTGAAGTTTCTCCGCCAGTTTTAAGGCAGTCTGTCCGCCCAACTGAACGATCACACCTTCCGGTTTTTCGTGCTGGATAAGATCCCACAGGTGTTCCCAGAAAACCGGTTCGAAATAAAGTTTGTCGGCAATGTCAAAATCAGTGGACACAGTTTCCGGATTGCAATTGAGCATGATCGTTTCATACCCGCACTCTTTTGCCGCCAACACTCCGTGCACACACGAGTAGTCAAACTCTATACCCTGACCGATTCGGTTCGGGCCTGAGCCAAGGATAATTACTTTCTTTTTTTTGGATACGATGGATTCGTTTTCTCCAGCGAACGTTGAATAATAGTACGGTGTCTTCGCCGCAAATTCTGCCGCACATGTGTCTACGAGTTTGTACACGCGGTTGATGCCCATCTCCCTTCTTTTCTTATGCACTTCACTCTCCAGACAGCCGAGCAGGTGCCCGAGTTGCCGGTCGGCATAGCCCTTTTCTTTGGCGGTGCGCATAATAGAGACCGGAATGGTGTCCAGTTTATATTGTGTGACGATCTTTTCAAACTCTACCAGGTCCCAGATTTGCTCCAGGAACCACTTGTCAATTTTTGTCAGGTTTTGAATAGTCTTCATCGAGATGCCGAGCTTCATGGCATCATACACATGGAATAGCCTGTTCCAACTGGGATGCTCCAGGCTGTGCAAGAGGTCAGCTTGTTTTGTGAGCTCTTTTCCATCTGCCCCCAGGCCATTTCGCCTGATCTCGAGTGATTGACACGCTTTTTGTAAAGCTTCCTGAAAATTTCTTCCGATTCCCATCACTTCGCCTACTGATTTCATCTGTAGGCCAAGTCTGCGGTCAGCGCCTACAAATTTGTCAAAGTTCCAACGGGGAATTTTTACAATTACATAGTCCAGGGCGGGCTCAAAGAACGCGGTGGTAGTTCCGGTTATGGCATTCTTCAATTCATCGAGATTGTATCCAATGGCAAGCTTCGCGGCAATCTTGGCAATCGGGTAGCCCGTAGCTTTTGAGGCGAGTGCGGAAGAGCGCGATACACGAGGATTGATTTCGACGCCGATAATCTCCTCTTCATTGTCGGGGTTAACCGAAAACTGGACATTACAGCCTCCCGCAAACTTACCGATGCTATTCATCATCATAATGGCGAGGTCGCGCATGTGCTGGTACACGGTATCAGGTAAAGTCATCGCAGGAGCCACCGTGATTGAATCTCCTGTATGGATTCCCATCGGGTCAAAATTTTCGATGGAGCAAATAATGATCACATTTCCCTTCCCATCGCGCAGCAATTCCAATTCATACTCTTTCCATCCCATGATGCTTCGTTCTACCAGCACCTCGTGAGTAGGAGAAGCGTGCAGGCCGCGGTTGAGGGCTGCATCAAAGTCTTCGGGCTTCTCAACAAAGCCACCCCCTGTTCCGCCAAGCGTATAAGATGGGCGAATTACCAGTGGAAATCCAATTTCCTGTGCAATCTCCTTTCCTTCCAAAAATGAAGTGGCTGTAGCGCCCTTGCAAACCCCTACTCCCAGCTCATGCATCTTTAGACGGAATTTCTCGCGGTTTTCTGTGGTTTCAATGGCAAGGATGTCTACGCCGATAATCCTGACACCATAGTGTTGCCAGATGCCGGCTTTGTCGCACTCGATGCATAGGTTCAGGGCCGTTTGACCGCCCACGGTAGGCAACACTGCATCGATATGGTGCTTTTCAAGAATCTCTCGTATGTATTTTTTTTCGAGGGGTTTGAGGTAAATGTGGTCTGCATTGATCTTGTCTGTCATGATGGTAGCGGGGTTCGAATTAATGAGAACCACCTCGATACCCTCTTCACGCAACGATCGGGCGGCCTGTGAGCCGGCGTAGTCAAATTCGCACGCCTGGCCAATAACAATAGGGCCGCTGCCGATGATCAGCACGGAGCGGATACTTCTGTCGCGGGGCATTTCTAGAGCAGGAAATTAGGTTAGACCGGCCGCAAAAATAGTCAGGAATTTCAGAATTAATGAGGTAGCGGGAGAATTATAGGCAAGAAATTTTAGCGTGGAAGGTCATTTCGGAAATAGTGGAAGTTCCTTATTCTTAGGAAAAAAATGGCTAGCGTCGGATTATTACCTTTCGGGTGTAGCCTTGGTTTCCCGAATTTATTTTTAGGACATACATTCCCTCCGAAAGATTGCCGACAAATACTGTGTTACTTCCGTTTGCGTCAGGCGCAAGAGTTGTTTGAAAGAGTAATTCCCCCTGAACGGTCATCATAGTCAAGGTTGCAGAGTGTGAGGTTGGCATCTGTAGAATCAGATAGTCTGATGCCGGATTGGGATATAAACCCATTGGCTCCATAGTGGCAGCTTCTAAACCAGTGATTACATCAAACGGCTTTGAGAGAGAGCCCTGGCAGCCATTGACTGAAGTAATTTTGAGTGACACGGTATAGTTCTTGCCAATAGGATACAGTTTTGTTGGATTTTTATCACTGGAGCTTGTGCCGTCGCCAAAATCCCATTGCCATGACGCAGCACTGGTGCTTTGATCTGAGAAAGTAATCAGATTCCCAGAACGCAAATCACCGACAGATGTAAACATTGTCACCGGAGAGGGATTAACCTTGACAAAGAAAGGTGTTGAAACTGACACACAGTTTAAAGGGTTATACTTCACCGTTACCGAATAATTTCCCTCTGTGGTTATACCGATACTTCGCGAAGTCTGTCCGTTGCTCCAGGCATATTCATCCGCAGGGCTTACTGAAAGTACGGCCGTCTGCCCACTGCACACAACAGAAGATGGCGAAGCGCTGATACCAGGGTTAGCCCTCACCTGTATGTTGGCGAGTGCACGAATGCTTTCAAAAGGATTATCTGCGTTGGAAACATAAAGTGTCGTATCCCCAAATAAGTTGCCTGTTGTAAAGGATGATCCAGATTGAAGGGGAATGCCACCAGTGAAATTCTTGTACCAATTATATGATGAAGCGTTGGTAGCGGTAACGGTGCCATTGGACCCAAAGCAAGTTTCTGCCAGCGTCACTATTGGCTTAGGTATGTTAAACACCACATTGTAGAGTGTGTTGGCCGCATCGGCAGAGGCAAGAAGTTCAGTAAGATTATTCGCGGAGTGAATGGCAAAGGCTATTATAACTTCGCCTCCCGAGGGGATGGTGACCAGGTTCCCGGAGACCACATGACTCACATCATTACCAGCAGCAGCTACACCTGCCGCAAGCCGCTGTTGCGAAAGGGAAATAAATTTTTCATCATGTGTGAAGCCATCATATAGACCAAACGGGTTTCCAACAATGGTTTGACTATTATCTATAGCATAGTAGGATGCAGTCTGGTTCAGGAGCTGGATACCAGCGTGCGGAAGATTGGTTGATTGTTTGGGATACACGTAACCTATCTGGAGTGGCGCATTCCATCCAGCGGCGTCGGTACCACCGGAAGGACTGATGTCCCAGTCAGCGAAAAGTCCAAAGCGGAAATTATTGATTGACGTTGCGCCATTATTCTTCAGAATGTACTCTACAATGACAAACTTGTCGTTCGGAGAGGGCGACTCCCTCATGACCAAGCTTCTGTAAGAAATAACCAGGCTGGGCAGAGTTGACGGCGAAAAAGAACCAACTATTTCCGAGGTAGTGCGCAAACCCGGAGTAATTTTCTTGATAGGCGACACCGTGATAAAGTCCTGTTCAAAGGCCCCATTGATGCCACGAACGTTATTGAAGAGATTGGTGCTGGAAGTGCCCATGAGTAACCCCATTTCAAAGAGGATGGAATTGTCATTGAAGACAAACCCAACACCATTTTTCGAGTTGCCGGGATCGTCAAACCCAATTCTACCCGTTGAGGCAATCGTTGTGCTGATTTTGTTTTCATCTACGTTGAGGAAAGAGGGATTGACAAGCACTTCGATGAACTGAAAATCGGTGTAGGCGCCATCAGCAAAACTTAATTTTATTTTGACAGTAGTGTTTTGAGGTACTGAAGTGCTGATGACCAATTTGATCGGGTTGTTGGAATTCCTTACTGTGGCCCCTTCATTAATAACTCCTGGCGTAATCTGATTTTTGGAAAAGGTGACCAACGAGGATGTTGATGAAGCGGTTACCGTGAATGCCGCCGATGTATTCTTCAAATAGTTGGTAAAGTCCATCGTGAGTAAAGACTCCTGTCCAAGGTCAGCCACATTTCCCAGAGCGTTCAACAAAGTTGGTTTTGAGGTTCTCACACTAGGGAGTGAAAGCGTGAGGGCATTCTTGATATTAATTCTACCCTTGCCCAATTGTTGTGCAAAGGAGGGGCTTTGAGAATCAACGTTGTCTGCTGATACGCGTAGCTGCTCACCTACTTGCAAAGGGGTAAACGTTGGATTCTTGGACCATACGAGCGCAGCCGCGCCAGAGGTAATGGGGCTCGAGAACGATGAGCCGCTTATCAAAGCGTATTGGTTATTGAGGGAAGTGGAGGCGATCGAAACACCAGGAGCCGTCACATCTACGGTTGATCCGAAATTAGAGAAAGACGCTCGCGCGTCAGTCTGATCCGTCGCAGCCACAGACAGCACATTGTCGTACGCGGCAGGATAGAGTGGTGCACTGCTATTGGCGTTTCCGGCTGCGGCCACTACAAGGCAACCTAAATCCAGTGTAACGTGCGTAATCAAGTCCTGCGAAATCTGACTTCTGAAATTGCCACCCCAGGAACAATTGATTATTTTCCTTGATATATTGTCGGCGGTAAGAGTTTGTGCGGCATACAATACTCCGAAGTATCCAAAATAGATGCTTGGCGCCGCCACCCTTTGATTATCTGCCGTGTGTTTCGTGAATAACAATTTTGAGTTATATCCCACTCCTGCAATCCCAACGCCATTGTTAGTCGCTGCCGATGCACAGCCAGCTACCCACACACCATGACCAAGCGAGCCCGCATCCCCGGTCTGCTTCAGCTGTGGATCATTGTCTCCAATAAAACCGGAATTGAAAATATTGAGCGTATCAGCACCAACAAAATCCCAGCCTCGGACATTATCAATATAGCCATCTCCGTCATCGTCCAGGTTGTTGTTGGCTATTTCGTCAGGATTCACATAGAGGTTGCCGGAGAGATCGGGATGAACCAAATCACCACCCGAATCGACAATCGCGATTACCGTTTGTGTGTCGCTTTTTGATATGTCCCACGCTTCATAGGCGCGGATCAATGAAAGGTAGTATTGATTGGAGCTGGCCAGTGGATCGTTAGGCGTAAAATCCATTTTGTCAACATAGCTTGGTTCTATTATTTCGAAGTAGCCAGTGGCATATAATTCGTTGATTCTATTCTCTATGTTATCGGAGGGAGCGATGAGAAGCCTCACATAAAGTGATAAGTCAATTTTATACTCACTCACACGGGCAGAGGCATTTTTCCTCATCACCACAGGGTTGGCAATAAGCTGGATGGTTACATCCGGCAAAGAAGAGGTCCTGGCGCCCCCTGGAACTGGTGTTGCCAGGCTTCGGTACTCTGGCTTAAGTTTGGCCAGCAGAATGCTGCTTTGATAGTCCGCAGCCGATGCATTGATTGGCAAATAGAATTTCCTGGATGGCACCTTACTTTGGGCAAAGCCACTCCCGCATAGTAATACAAGCCAAACAAGGACACTGGTCAAACGCATGTTAAAGCTCGAGGCCATACCGTAAGTCAAGGATTATTTCTGTACAATTGAATCATTTTACGGGTAAGGTTAGTAACCCTGAAATTCAAATCTATTGCTTTAAATCTGAATCCGTTTGTTGGACAGTGTGGGGAAGCCCTGCCATATCTTGTTCTACCCTTTTTTGGCTACTTCAGCTACTTTTCGCCAAACCCGGATGACATTCCCCGAACAAATTTTTTCAATGTCTGATTCTGTATAACCGCGCTTGAGCAAAGCATAAATCAGGTTGGGGTATTGTGAAACGTCTTTCAATCCATCAGGTAGATTGCCGGCACCTCCCACGCCATCGAAATCAGAACCCAGGCCAACGTTATCGATGCTTGCCAGTTGCACCACGTGATCAATATGATTCACCACGGTCTCCACATCCACAACGGCAGGGTGGTCTTTTTTGAATTGTTCAATAAGCGGCTTCGCAAGCGGGTTGCTTGACTTCAATCCTTGTGCAGCCAAAACAGAATCAATCATCTTGCCTTGACGGTATGCTTCGCCGCTCAGGAAAGCTGTATAAAAATTGATCATCATCACACCATTGTTCTCTCCAAGTTTTTTGATCATATCATCGGTCATATCGCGCTTGACGTCCGGAGCGAAATATTTGCAAGACGAGTGTGAGGCAATACAAGGAGCTTTTGAAAGTTCCATTACCTGATAGAAAGTGCTGTCGGCGACATGCGAAATGTCAACCATGATTCCTACACGGTTCATTTCTTTTACGACCTCCCGTCCATAGGGACTTAGGCCGTTCCAGGTACGTGTGGTGTCTGTGGAGGAGTCGCAAATTTGATTGTCCTTCCCATGGGTCAGTGTCATGTAACGAATGCCCCGGTCGTAGAAATACTGAACATTTTTAATATCATCACCCACTGGTGCAGCATTTTCCATGCCCATAGGCAAAGAAATTTTGCGGTCTTTAAAATTTTTCTCTATCTCTTCGACAGAGCCGGCCAGGGCAAACTTTTCAGGAATATTTTTCACAATATCCTGTACCAAATTGATCATCGAATCGGCCCGGCCCTTGCCCTTGTCTGGCAGCAACTGATACGATGCGGGAATGTAGATCGACATAAACGGCGCGTCCATGCCGCCTTTTTTTGCCCTTTCATAATCGAAATCTCCATTATCCGTTGAGATTAACGTGTTCATGGTATCAAGTGCGAAACTGAATTTCTTCTCCAACAAATGATCTGGCAAATCCACATGCCCATCCACGATGATATACTTGTGGACCAGCTCATCTGCATAGACTCGCAGCTGCTCGTCATTCATGCGGTCAACGGGTTTCTTTTCACCGCACGATAGAAGGACCAGCGCAACACCAAGTGTCAAAAAGAATTTCATGGGTAGGTTATTTTGGGTTTACAGGTAGGCTCGGTGATACCCATCGGTCGGGGATTGAAACCGTAAGCGGATTTCATAGGTTTAGACCCGAAAGTTAGAAAGTTTGGGCCTTGGACCCCAAATTTAATATGTCAAAGCTGGTTTTTAGCATAATCGCATGATAAAGAATGAACTGCCCGTCATTACCCTTTCACAATTAGCCTTGCGCAATGGGCAAGACAAGCCTGAGGTATGGATAGCCTACAAAGGACGGGTTTACGATGTGTCAATGTCCCGGCTTTGGCATCGCGGAACACATTATGAACATTGGGCAGGACAGGACTTAACTAACGAACTTGAAGATGCCCCCCACACGGAAGAAGTTTTTAGTAAATTTAAAGTTATTGGCACCTTAGCATGAGGATGAAACCTGCGTCTGTTGAAATGAAGATTGGCCTGACTAGCTTTAAATTACGATGATCCTTATAGCCGACAGCGGAAGTTCAAAAATTGATTGGCGATTCCTCAGTAAAGACGAACGAATTGGTCAGGCCCACAGTCCTGGCTTCAATCCCTATTACCAGCCGATTGAAGACTTAAAGAAAAACATTCGCGAAGTGCTGATGCCATTGCTTTCGGGAACAGTAACCAGGATTTTCTTCTATGGCACCGGGGTTTCATCAATAAAAAATCAAGAAGTAATCCGGGCGGCGTTTCTGGAGTTTTTTCCTGGCGCAACAGTCGAAATAGAGTGGGACCTGTTGGCTGCTGCCCGGGCGCTGTGCGGCCATGAACCAGGCATAGCTTGTATTCTGGGCACAGGGTCCAATTCCTGTCTGTACGATGGGCAAAAAATTACAGACCAGGTTGCCAACCTAGGCTGGATTCTGGCTGACGAAGCATCCGGGGCAAGCATCGGTAAGAAATTTTTGTTTGACTATTTAAGGAAAATAATGCCCGCGAAGTTGGCGGAACAGTTTAGGCAGCGATTCCCGTTTTCTCGGGAAGAATTCCTGGAAAAAATTTACCAGCAGGAAAAACCCAGCACTTTTCTGGCAACCTTTTCAAAATTCATTTTCCAACATCTGAAAGAACCGTATTGTTATCAACTGGTGTACGACAGCTTTTCAGAGTTCTATGAAAACAATGTGATGAAGTATGATGGATACAAGAACCTGAAAGTACACTTTGTAGGGTCTATTGCGTTTTACTTTAGCGATCTGCTACGGCAGGTGGCGAATGACAAGGGAATTGCCTTGAAAAATATACTTGAGGGACCTATTGCTGGATTAACTTTGTATCATCAGGGAGACATCAAGTAAGAATTTTAAAGGAATTAGGAATTACGAATTACGAATTACGAACTTGAGTACCACGGAATCATCTTCTCATTACGAGCATCTGGAAAAGATGAGTGTTCACGATTTGCTAGTCAATATTAATCGGGAGGATAAGACTGTGCCCCTGGCTGTAGAAAAGATTATCCCCGACGTGGAAGGACTTGTAAACGTGATTGTAGAAAAAATGAAGT
>JAYWDR010000432.1:0-3777 GCA_043779735.1 Cyclobacteriaceae bacterium
TTAGGTGTATCCGTTTTCTTGGCATCGGCGCCACCAGCACCCGGAGCCGCAGCACCTGGGGCAGGCGCACCCGGAACAGCACCTTCAACAGCGGGAGCCGCTGCGGCCGCTGTAGCTGTTTCAGCAGCTTTTGCAGCATCTTCCGCAGCCAGCTTAGCCGCGCGCGGTACTTCCACCACCGCAATGGACGACTGAGGAGGATCAACGAAAATAAGGTTGTCCATCGTGATATCACCAACCTTCACCGCATGATGGAAGTCAAGTGCCGAACAATCTACGTCGATGTGGTCAGGCATGTCTTTAGGGAATGCCATAACTTTTAAGGATGCTTTCTTGCGAACCAATGTGCCGCCTTTGGCTACACCAGGTGCCTGCCCCACCAGACGGGTAGGAATATCCATTTTTATTTTGCGCCCCTCGCTAATGCGCAAGAAGTCAGCATGCAAAATGATTTCACTTACCGGGTGAAATTGTGTTTCCTGAAGAATGGCCTCGCACTCATCGCCTTCAATGTTCAGATGAACAAAGTGTGCCTCGTTGGTGTACACAATGTCACGAAATAAGATCACCGGCGAAAAGAAATGTATTTGTTCACCTCCTCCGTAGAGGACACAGGGAACATTACCTTCTTGGCGGATATTTTCAGCATCCGTCTTGCCGAGATTTGCTCTTCGATACCCTATAATCTCAACAGTTTTCATAATTGTTTTATGGTTTTATGGTTTACTAAATAATTACAACTTTATAAATAAAGAACTGATTGACTCATGATCATGAATCTTGCGGATCGCCTTGGCGAAAAGATTCGACA
This sequence comes from Cyclobacteriaceae bacterium, assembly GCA_043779735.1. Lineage (GTDB taxonomy): Bacteria > Bacteroidota > Bacteroidia > Cytophagales > Cyclobacteriaceae > ELB16-189. Next base: position 812 of record JAYWDR010000432.1, read on the forward strand.
TGGTAAGTACTTTGATCTTACTCGTTTGTTTCTTCAATGGAATAGTGTCGGTAACAACAATTTCTTCCAGGTTGGAGGACTCTATGGTTTCATAAGCGTTGCCGCTCAACACCGGATGGGTACACACTGCACGCACAGAGCGGGCGCCATTGTCTTTCAGCAAGGCAGCGGCTTTGCATATGGTTCCAGCGGTGTCCACCAGATCATCTACCAGTACAACATCCTTGCCCTCTACCTCGCCAATCAGACGCATGGACTCTATCTTGTTTGCCTCTTTGCGGTATTTGTCACACACGGCGAGATCTGCCGTGAAGTACTTCGCAAAACTCCTGGCACGTTTGATGCCTCCGACGTCAGGGGTGGCAAACATAATATTTTGCAATCCAAGCGACTTCAGATAGGGAATAAAAATATAGGCACCGTCAAGGTGATCGACAGGGATATCAAAAAACCCCTGAATTTGGTCTGCATGAAGGTCACAGGTCATAATCCGGTTGGCGCCCGCCGCAGAAATGAGATTGGCAATCATCTTGGCCGCAATGGCTACCCGTGGTTTGTCCTTGCGGTCCTGACGGGCATAGCCAAAGTATGGGATGATTACATTCACATTTTCAGCACTGGCACGCTTGGCGGCATCAATCATCAGTAGCAGCTCCATGAAGTTATCGGCTGGCGCAAATGTTGATTGCACGATAAATACGTCATGGCCACGGACAGATTCCGTCAGGTAGGGTGACATTTCTCCATCGCTGAACTGCTGATAGTTTACCTCACCCAGAGACTCGCCATAAGCCTGGGCAATTTTATCAGCCAGGTAAGTAGTGGCGCGACCCGAAAAAATTTTTACTGCCATGTATTCAATCAGAAATCCTTATAAGTGGGATCACTTTGTTGCCCGACCAGGGCTCGAACCTGGACTCTCTTGAATCAAAATCAAGCGTGTTGCCAATTACACCATCGGGCAATATCTGCCAAAAATGCCTGCGTGCCGAAGCGGCAAGACATGCCATCCTGACCAAACAGGGGCTATTTTGGGTGGGCAAAGGTAGAGTTATTTTGTTAAAGAAAAACCGTGACTGGCAACAATTTGATGGGTCTAGAGGCCCTTATCATCGGTTGGCGTGATGCCTTCGATAAATCCATCTGCCCAGAACCTATACTTGTCCAGGATGGAGATAACAGCATTCTTCAAATGGCGGTTATTTTGAAAATCGATGCCGCCGTAGACGCCCGTTGCATAGCCTTGCCAGATAGACCTATTTTGGCGTCTGTCATAGAACTGAATTAATAATGTGCCAGAGTTTAGTGCAAACTTTTGCTTGTCATAATCAAGGTTTTCATTCCTGTTCTTAGACCATTGTTCAATGTCCGGTTGATTATAACCGTTAAACTTCAGACTATCCTTGTACATTTTGAAGGCAATGATGAGATGAGGGCGGTGCTCTGATTGTCGATACCCCAGAAATCGCATTCGAGATATGATGGATTTTTCGATAACCGTATTGATCATGCTGGAATCAGCCATCACCCCCAAAGGGCGCATGATTTCAAAGGTGCGGTACTTCTTAAAATTTCCACGGTAGCTGTAATCGTATTCAACCGGTAGCTCTTTGTACCCCAAGCAAGAAGAAAGAAATATCACCAATAAAAGGGGAGCAAAAATGTTCTTCATATGTGGCCCGGTTATTAAATCCAACCAAAATTTACCCCACTTCTCACAATATAACAATTAACAAAAATCAAAAGTTTTTAAGTCTGTTTTTGAGTCAAAAAACCACAATTTCGTATCATCATTGGAAATGCCTCAGCATAAAATGACCTTTAGGAGTATCACAGTCTAAATTATAGCACGTTGAATCCACTTGACTCAATTGTTTCTGCCAGGTTTTCGATTTATAACAGCCTGTTTCTCAATTTACCGTTTCAAAATATTACGAAGACAGGGAATTTCCTGCCTCTCCTGCAAGAGCGCTGCGAGCGGGGATTTGAAGCCGGTCTTCAACCTGATGAAATTATTACAAAATTCTTTGAAGACTATTCACCGCAAAGTCAACCTTCTGAAAAATTTGATTTTTTCTTCCAGGCTATTCAATACATCGAGCGGCAAGTAGCGCTTTTTGATTCGATTGAAGACTCATCCTTTGAGAAAATCAACGACCTCCGCGGCAAAGGCTCTGTAGTAGCACTTCTGTTAAGGGCGGAGGCTGACGGTAAACTGGATGCCTTGCGAATGAGTGTAGAAGATTTCTCAGTCCGTGTAGTACTAACGGCCCATCCCACACAGTTTTATCCGGGCCAGGTGCTCGCCATTCTTAATGATCTCGAATCAGCCATCCGCCAAAGCGATCTTCCGCAAATCAACCTGCTCCTTCAGCAGTTGGGTAAGACTGCTTTTATTAATAGACAAAAGCCGTCGCCATTTGATGAAGCGGTTAGCTTGTGCTGGTTTCTTGAAAATGTTTTTTACCACGCAGCTCCTTCCATTTTGCACCAGTTGATGAAGGGACTCAGTCTTTCTTTGAGCGATTGGAAGAATGACAGGCTTATTTCGATTGGCTTCTGGCCAGGGGGTGACCGCGATGGAAATCCTTTTGTAACAACGGCCATCACGCTCCAGGTAGCACACCGCTTACGGCAGGGTATTCTGAGAAATTATTACCAAGACATACGTCTCTTGAAACGCAGGTTCACCTTTGAAGGTGTAGAATTGATTATTCAGAAGATCGAAAGAAAACTGTACGGCACGCTGTACGGAGGCGAGGCTTACACAGGTCCTGATGAATTGCTTGCGGACTTATTCGAGGCCCGTCTGATTCTCATAGAACATCATGGAGGTCTTTTTCTTGAACTGCTGGAACAGTTTATTCTAAAAGTAAAAATCTTTGGGTTTCATTTTGCTTCGCTTGACATACGTCAGGACGGTCGCAAACACGAAGGAGTGATCAGAACTATTTTAGCAAAAGAAG
>JAYWDR010000433.1:0-10528 GCA_043779735.1 Cyclobacteriaceae bacterium
GATTCGGAGGCTTATAAAAAACTTTTGATGCCTCATTGATGGCAATCATCTTAAGTATTGAAACCTCTACCTCGGTGTGCTCGGCCGCGCTTCATGAAAAAGGGAATCTGGTAGTACTCAAAGAACTACACTCCCCACAAAGTGCTGCAACTCAATTGGCGGTACAGATCGAAGAACTTTTCTTAGAGACAAAAATCCCCAAACAGCGCATTGAGGCAGTTGCCGTGTCGTCAGGGCCCGGTTCGTACACAGGCCTTAGGATTGCATCAGCAACTGGAAAGGGAATTTGTTATGGGTTGAGAGTACCCCTCATTGCAATTGATTCACTTTGGGTGCTGGCGTCCCATGTTATCGATCCTTCCGCTACGGACCTTATGTGCCCGATGATTGATGCGCGCAGAATGGAGGTATACTGCTGCCTTCTAGATGCCTCATTCAATTGCCTTGAAGAAACACATGCCAGCATTATTGATGAGAATAGTTTCAAAGACCGCCTCACGAGTCAGTCAATCTTGTTTTTTGGAGACGGGGCCTCCAAGTGCCGTGAATATATTAAGCATCCACGGGCGGTATTCGCAGACAATATGTATAATACGGCTGGTGGCATGGGAAAACTGGCATATCAAAAGTTTCTCGCGGGTCAGTTTGAAAATCTTGAACTTTTTGAGCCTAATTATCTAAAAGACTTTGTGGCAAAAACTAAATCGGTCTAAGGGGTGTTGTAGTGCTTTATCAGGAACCATGGAAGAAAATGAAATCATTAACAGAGTAGCCAGCAGCGCTCTGACTGTATTTAACCTGGAGGACCATTATCCCACTGGTGAGATGGCGGTTATTGATTTGAAGGACCTCCTCTTTCAAGGATTGATACTTAGGGAAAAGGACCTTCGTGATTTCACAAAAGATCATGACTGGCAAAACTATCAAGATAAGAATGTGGCGGTGTATTGTTCTGCAGACGCAGTGATCCCTACCTGGGCTTTTATGTTAGTTGCCATTTCGTTACAACCCTTCGCGCGTAAAATTCACTTTGGCAACCGGGAGGAGCTATTGTCTGCACTTTACGACGCTGCGCTCGCCATTGTGGACTGGGAGAAGTTCAAAGGTGCAAAGGTCGTAATCAAGGGATGCGGGGATGTGCAAGTCCCCCCTTCAGCGTATCTCACAGCAGCCACACGTTTGCGACCACTGGCAGCAAGTATCCTCTATGGAGAGCCTTGCAGTACCGTGCCGCTTTATAAAAAACTTAAATAACATGGCTGAGAAATCGGTTGTACTATTCGATGGTGTCTGCAATTTGTGCAATGGGTTTGTGAATTTCCTTATCGCTCACGATCCGCACAACACGTTCCGGTTTGGATCGCTGCAATCGCCTCGGGTGAAAGACCTGCTCAAACAATTCCATTATTCCACCAACGATGTCTCGGTGCTTCTTATCCAGAATAATCAGTTGTATTCCCAATCCACTGCCGTGTTGAAAATCTTCCGTCAAATGCCAGGAGGGTGGCCACTCTTATATGGTTTCATTGGTGTGCCAAAGTCGCTTCGAGACTTTCTATATGATCTGATCGCCAGGAATCGATATACGATATTTGGCCGAAAAGACACCTGCAGGATACCCACACCAGAACTAAAGTCAAGGTTTGTAGAGTAAGTACCGGGAGACACTAAATTAAATTTTATTTTATGCACATCTTTGCTGTGCTATGAAATTCAATCGCCAGAATTATCCTGATACCGTGCTTCGACAACTCTACGAAGCGTTGCTGTGGCCTCGTATGATTGAGGAGAAAATGCTGATCCTCCTTCGGCAAAACAAAATCAGTAAGTGGTTTAGCGGCATCGGACAGGAAGCGATTGCGGTTGGCGTTACCCAGGCCTTGGAAAAAGACGAGTATATCCTGCCCATGCACCGTAACCTGGGCGTTTTCACCAGCCGGCAACTTCCCTTTCCAAAACTGTTTGCACAATGGCAAGGCACGATGAGCGGCTACACAAAAGGGCGAGACCGCTCCTTTCACTTTGGCACAAACGCACACCACATTGTAGGCATGATTTCCCACCTAGGTCCGCAAAACGGTGTAGCGGATGGTATCGCTCTCGCGTCAAAACTGAAAAAAGAAAAGAAAGTAACGGTTGTTTTCAACGGTGATGGGGGAACGAGTGAGGGAGATTTTCATGAAGCCATCAATGTAGCTGCCGTCTGGGATCTTCCAGTGATTTTTTTGATTGAGAACAATGGGTATGGCCTATCGACACCCAGCAACGAACAGTTTCGATGTAAATACTTTGTTGATAAAGCCATTGGCTACGGCATCGAGGGTGTACAGCTAGATGGCAACAATATTTTGGAGGTATATGGAACGGTGAAAACGTTGGCCGAAAGCATGCGAAAAAAACCCAGACCCATTTTGCTGGAGTGCATGACCTTCCGTATGCGTGGACATGAGGAGGCCTCGGGCACAAAGTATGTTCCAAAAAAACTAATGGACGAATGGGCCGCCAAGGACCCGCTGAAAAATTATGAAGAATACTTGTTGGGTGAAAACATCATTGACAAAAAATATACAGACGATCTCCGAAAAAAAATAAAGAAAGAAATTGAAGCGGGCCTGGAAAAGGCATTTACTGAAACACACCCTGAGGCAGACACCGAGGAGGAATTGAAAGATGTCTATGCTCCTTTTTCTCAAGTAGTCACCAAACCCAACTTAGACCATAAAACTGAAAAGCGTTTCATTGATGCCATCAGTGATGGCCTTCGTCAAAGTATGGAACGTTATGATAATCTCGTTTTGATGGGCCAGGACATTGCAGAATATGGTGGCGTGTTTAAGATTACTGAGGGGTTTGTGGAAAAGTTCGGCAAAGAGCGCGTGCGCAACACGCCTATTTGCGAATCAGCCATCGTAGGCGCCGGACTCGGCCTGTCAATAAAAGGAATGAAGGCCATGGTGGAGATGCAGTTCGCTGATTTTGCAACAGAAGGGTTTAACCAGATTGTCAATAATCTTGCTAAGACACACTGGCGTTGGGGCCAACAAGCGGATGTGGTGGTTCGAATGCCAACAGGGGCGGGGACCGCGGCTGGACCATTTCACTCACAGAGCAATGAGGCCTGGTTTTTTCATACCCCCGGCCTCAAAATCGTGTATCCCTCCTCACCTCATGATGCGAAGGGACTACTTTGTGCTGCTATCGAAGATCCGAATCCGTTCCTCTACTTCGAGCACAAACTGCTTTACCGTTCCATAAAAGATATGGTACCCGATGATTATTTTACGATTGAAATTGGAAAGGCAAATCTGGTAAGCCGGGGTAGTGACCTTTCGATAATCACATACGGAATGGGGGTACACTGGGCAATGGACACGACTATGTCAATGTCTAATGTTCATGCAGACATCCTTGATCTGCGTACACTTTTGCCATGGGACAAAGAGGCGGTGGAACAGACGGTCATCAAAACAAACCGTGTTCTGATTTTACATGAAGATACCTTAACAGGAGGAATTGGTGCGGAAATCTCTTCCTGGATTAACGAGCATTTATTTCAACACCTTGATGCACCGGTGATACGGGTGGCCAGCCTGGATACTGCCATTCCCTTTGCTCCAACCTTGGAGAATAATTTCCTTCCGAAACTGAAGTTGAAGCAGAAGATTTATGAGCTAATGGCGTATTGAGGCTCATCTCTTTTCTTGCAAACGTATAAATCTTTGTTTTTCCCTATCTTAGCCTGTTTTCGTGCCCTATTTTGAAAACTCAAAAGGCCCATAGCGCCCCTATTTTTTCATCCATACTGAAATACTCTATATTCTCAGTGGTTCTACTGTTTTTGTCAACACCGGCATATTCTCAAAACACAAAAGGGGATAGGCCGGTCAATAATCAGCGGAAAATCCGGGAGACAAAGGTAAAGTCAGTCAGGAAAAGAGAAAAGGGTCAGACACGTGATGTGGCCAACCGAAGACTTCGTACGAAAGATCAGTCCTCTGCGAATCGTGCCAACGCAAAATACCCACAGCCATCTCCATACTCCAGGCGAGCAGGAAAGCAACCAGATAAATATGCCAGGCCCCTGGGAAGAGTTTTTTCAAGATCTCCTCGTGAATCGAAAACGCGTGCCTGGAAAGGGGATGTGTCAGGCTACCCTCTCAAACGTGTGAAAGCCTCTTCTTCAGAAGCTGCACGCAATAATGTCTATCCACAGAAAGGACCCTATGTGCGATACGCAAGAAAGCAGCCAAAGAAAAGGCCTCCTGTATATTCACGCACTATCAAAGGCACACGATTTGTGAGTCATACACCCAGGTATGAAGAGCGGGCTTGGAAAGGTGGCGTTGACAGCGGACCTATAAAAAACAAAAGCGCTTCTGGCACCATAAGAAATGTCTACTCTCAAAAAGGACCCTACGTAGCCTACTATAATAAACGACGGAAAATAAAAGAAAAACCAGTCTCCAACAGCAAACAGTTGGGGCAGGCACGACAGTCTCGGGCGCCGCGATCTGGCGGATCCCAGGGAAGAATCTATCCCGCCTCCATAAGTAAGCCCTACATTCAACGCGGAAAAAAAAATGTGTATTGGGGAAAATTCTCCAGGAAAGAAAAACCTTTCACTTCTGACATTGCTGGTGGGCCTTTGCGGACAAGAAATTATAAATCTTCGACCGTTGGCCTGGTCGGAAGGGATACCTTGAAATTTTTTGGGCGAAAACCTTTAGGCGATCGGTCTACACGCGTGATTGGGGGTGGGTACGCCACCGTTACCAAGAGAGGTCAGCGAGGATGGAAAGGAGACCTATCCGGTTGGCGATTGAGAAAATCTGCGAAAGGCAAACCCGAAGTGGCCGGGAAGTTTGTATTCCCCCGCAAACTTTCTATTTCCGGTAAAGGTGAAAAATCTGGCAGGGGCATTCCAGGCGGCGGATTTAAGACCGGCACAAGAAGGGGAGAGCAAGCACAACTTAATTCTATTCCCAACGTCGTTTATTACCGAAACTTGAGCGGGAAAGTCAAAGGAGTAAAATCTCCGAAAGGAGGGGGCAGCGTCAGCCATGGCTGGAACAACTCAGGACGGCCCATTCAGGTTAGAGCACCGGGACTGGGCTCGGTGGTTGCCGCCAGGTTCTCCGGCACCTTCAAACAAGACCAGGCCAGACGGGTATTTTCAGGAGAAGGACCAGGATATTCTGGAAATATTAGAAAAAGTTCTTTCATAGGCTTTTCACGAGAAGGCGCTGGTTATTCTGGAAATATTAAGAGAAGTTCAGTCCGTGGATTTTCCCGTGAAGGCACCGGCTACTCAGGCAACGTTCGGAGAAGCGATATTCGTGGATTCTCCAGAGTGGGTGTTGATTATTCCGGCAATGTCAAGCGAAGCAGCGTCCGTGGATTTTCACGGGAAGGGGTTGACTATTCCGGAACCATCAAGCGAAATACAGTGAGAGGTTTTTCAAGAGATGGTGGTGATTACTCTGGCAATATTAAGAGAAGTACGGTACGTGGTTTTTCCCGTAATGGCGTTGATTACTCTGGCAACATCGCCAGAAGTAGCATTCGAGGATTCTCAAAGGAGGGCGTAGATTATTCCGGCACGATCAAACGAAGTCAGGTGCGTGGGTTTGGCAGGGAGGGGGTAGACTATTCAGGAAACATGAAGCAGAGAAGGCATGAAAAAGGAGGCGGCAGTGCCAGTGGTGTGCTATGGAATAACCTAAATCAATCTGTTACCAGGAGTTCAATAACCCCTGCGGGTGTCCGTGCCGCCCGCTATCCAGGCAACATTGAGCGGGTGGGTGCTATTAAGACCTTTGAAGAGAATGGTGTGGGGTACTCAGGCAAGATCAACCGTTCAGAAATCCATGGCTTCAACCGAAATGGTGCCGGGTTTAGCGGCACGGTCAAGGCAAAACGACTTGAAAAAGGAGGTGGCAGTGTAAGTGGCACTCTCTGGAATAACGACAATAAAGCGCTTAATGTCAGGCCCCCGGTCTCCAAGGAAGGCGATTATTCAGGCAAAATTGCCTTACCAAGGTTTAAGAAAACGTTTGTTCAAAATTCAAATGCCTCAAAGGAATCACTTAAGAAAAAACGGCCCGATGAGACCACTTATCGAGTAGCCGGGTTGCAGATAAAAGTGCATGAAAAGCAATACAAGAAAAAGCTAAATGCAAGCCCTTATTCTCTTCCGGGAATGGCACCAACAAAATCTTCTGTTAAGGCTAGTGAATATGCCCGAAGCATGAAGCAGTACTGGCATTACAAGCACAATCCCAATAGTTCAGATGACGCATTGAAGGTCATCCTGCCCGGAAAAGCAATGGCCCGGATCAATGATTTTCAGGGGAATGTGAAAATGCACAAATTCTCGGGAAGCCGTCTGCATCCCGATGCACAGTTTGCGCACGGTTATCGTGACAATGTGAAGGAAGAGCGAACATTTCTGATGAACGTGAAATTGACCTGGGGCAAACTTTTTCGCAAGAGCGAAACCCAGCCTGAAAATCTAAAGGAGAAAATACGCAGACCTCGTTACGATAAGCGTGAGAAGGGAATGTGGAATGAATAATTGTTAAGGATGAAATGGATAACACTAGAATCTGGTGAACAATTGAAATCGATCAAAGAAGCGTCAGGGGAAAATTCAGTATTGTATTGCTTATTGAAAATGGTGAGTCAGTTTACAACTGGTCTCATCATAATATTGACTACATGGATATTGCACGGACAGTTCTCAAAAGGGTAACCACGAATTCTAAAAATCAAATTGAATAGTTTGTGTTAGCCCATCGGCGAGACTTAGCGCTACAGGGCAGGTGCGTGCCGCATTTTTCAATTTTTGCTTTTGAGCTTCGGTGGCTCTTAAGTCAGGGTGGGAGAAGATAATCTGAATCTCTGCTATCTTCCGTGGATTCGCGCTCATAATTTTTGTGATTTCTGACTTTAGTCCGGTCATGTTAATTCCTTCTCTTTCGGCCACCATTCCCATCAGTGTCATCATGCAACTGCTCAGCGCACCGCATACGAGATCAGTAGGACTAAAGGCCTCACCCTTGCCGTTATTGTCGGGGGGAGCATCGGTAATAATTTTGTTACCAGAAAGCAGGTGGGCATCCTGCGTGCGCAGGCCACCAAGGTATTCTCCTGTCATGGAAGCCATAGATGTCGTGTAAAGTTTTGCGTTCAATAATTATCGGTTAAATTTAGACTAAAGTATCTGTAATGAGGTTTTTTGTAACAAAGTGGGCCATTCTCACGCTGCTTGGAGTAGGCTTTTCATGCCTTTCCTATGCTCAGACCCAGGACAGCTATGACTACAGTTCGGAGTTCACCTGGGGTATTAACAAGAATTCCTCTGGAGGCCTAATTGGGGGATTTACATTCAAGAAGGCCAGAAAGTTAAATGACCGGATGCTGGAGACCTTTGGTCTTGAGATAATGAACGTGAAGCTCCAGCAGGAGGTACGAAAGACTTCTCGGTCTACCGGCAATTCATTTATCTTTGGCAAGAGTAACTACCTGTACGCTATTCGACTTCAATACGGCCGCGACCTGATCCTCTTTGCCAAGGCCCCGCAGCAGGGGGTAGAAATTAAAGCGGTTTTTGCTGGAGGTCCCTCCATTGGAATTGTGGCGCCATATTACATCGAGCGTTCGGTCGACAATAGCGTTTTTGCCACCGTTCGGGAACAATATGATCCCAAGAACCCACAACATAGTTTTAATAACATTTTGGGCACGGGTAATCTTTTCCAGGGACTTTTCGACTCGAATATTCAAATGGGTGTAAACCTAAAAACAGGACTAAATTTTGAAATAGGTACCAACAAAAGCTCAGTACAAGGCTTTGAAGTTGGCTTCTTGGTTGACGCCTATTTCAACGAGATAATCCTGATGCCCTCCGCTACCAATTACAGTGTTTTCCCGACCGTCTACTTTGCGTTATTTTATGGAAGCCGGAAATAGGGCCTTTGGTAGTTTTTTTGAATTTCTGTGACGATACGACCAAAAATGGATTCTGTTGTTATATTTGACAGCCTAAACAGCAACATAGTATGGAAGCGAAAAAGTCCGATAAGGCTGATTTGACCAAGAAATCAAGCTTTTATTTTAGTATTGGCCTCATGATTGCAATGTCTTTGGCAGTGATGGCCTTTGAGTGGAAACAATACGATGAAAACCTTATGGATCTCCAGGGAAAAAGAACAGACAATTTTGATGAAACGATGGAGGTTCCTCCTACCGAGCAGCCACCTCCTCCGGCACCTGTTATTCAGCAACCCGTGGTGGTAGAAGTACCTGATGAAGAGGAAATCAAAGATGATATCAAGGTCAATCTTGATGTTGAGGTGACGGATGAAACCAAGGTGGAACAGATCGCAGTTCAAGCCGAAGAGAAAGAAGAATCAGATGAGATTTTCAATATAGTTGAAGAATCAGCCTCACCAAAAGGCGGCATTCAGGCGTTTTACAAATACGTTGGCGATAAAGTAAAATATCCCGCGCAAGCGCGACGTATGGGAATAGAGGGTCGCGTGTTTGTGGAGTTTGTGATTGGCAAAGACGGATCATTGTCAGAAGTGAAGGCGATCAAGGGAATCGGTGCCGGTTGCGATGAAGAAGCCGTCCGCATTATTCAGTCTGCACCCGCCTGGAATCCAGGAAAGCAACGTGGCAAGCCTGTGAAACAACGTTACACGTTACCCATTATTTTTAAACTGGGATAATTAAACGCACCCTAAAAATCCATTCAACCCTTCCTTTACAAGGAAGGGTTTTTTTATTTCCGGCCATAGGGACTCAAAACAGATATCCCAGCAGTAATCCCAAACCAATAATCAAAGCTGATGGGATCCTGGTGAAGGTGAGCAGCACAAATGTGCCGACGGTAAATGCATAGGTATCGATCGTATTGTCAAGTGGCTGGAATAAGAAAACTGCCGCTGCTGCCACCAATCCCGCGCTTGCAGCGGTAATGCCTTCGAGTGAAGCCCGTATGGCACGGAATTTCTTCAGGCTCTCCCAAAATCTGATCACGAAAAATATGAGAAATGTGCCCGGCAGGAAGATGCCCGCCGCCGATAGTAAAGCCCCTGCTATTTTGCCACCGATACCACCCTCTTGTACGGACAACGCTCCAATATAGGCGCTGAATGAAAATACAGGTCCTGGTATAGACTGGGCAATCGCATATCCGGAAAGAAACTCACGCGAGGTAAGATAATGCTTGAGTTCCACAAATTCCGTGTATAGCAACGGCGTCAATACCTGGCCACCGCCAAAAATGAGACTGCCGTTGCGATAAAAATTTTCAAATAGACGAATCGGCAAGTAGTGTGTCAATCCACCCAACACCGCAGCACCTATCAACACACTGGCCCATAAAATAAAATTTGCCCAATGAATGTGAATAGGGATTTTCTCTTCCTTGGGATGTAATTTGTATTTGAATGCCGTAACAATCCCTGCGATAATAAGTGCTGCAGGATAAAAAAAAGGAGACCTGATAAAATACGATAGGACAGCCGCCAACACCATCAGCACAATTCCTGTCCTGGTATGAACACTTTTAATGCTCATGGTATACGCCGCATAACTCACGAAGCCCACCGCCATGGCAGGTACAAAGCGGGTGAATTCCAATGACAAATTTCTGTGTTGGAATGAATCCATAATGATGGCTGCGACCGTCATGATTACTACTGCTGGTAGTATCCACACCAACAGAGTCAGGTAGGCCAGGTTGGGCCCGCCTATTTTATAACCTATCGCGGTAAGGGTTTGGGTAGAGGTAGGTCCCGGCAGAACCTGGCAAAGCGAGTTAATTTCCAGCAGGTCCTCTTCCGAGAGATACTTGCGTTTCTCCACAAGTATTTTCAAAAAGTGAGCAATGTGCGCCTGAGGGCCGCCAAACGTACTCACAGAAAGCGCTAATACGTCTTTTAGAAAAATAAGGTATCGTACTTGTCTGTACAAAGCCTTGCATTAACTGTTAATACCAGCAGCCACAAATCGTGGCAGCCAATATTTTCCGGCTTGGTGGAAATCCCCGTATACCAAACCAAAAGAAGTTTGTTGATAGTGAATCACGATGGTCATAGGGCTGGATTATTGGTTGACTAAAGCTAAAGATTTTTTGGTTAAATTCACCCCGTCTACGTTGATGCTAGGCGGGCAAACCCACCTTCAAGCCTTAACATCGGCAGGCAGGCTTAAATTTTGCAACAAGAAAAAACTTAAATTCTCATGAAAAACATCAATCGCAGAAAATTTGTGAAGGACTCACTTAAGATCACCGCCGCCACGGCCATAGGGTCTTCAATCCTTCTGAACAACTCACCTGCCTCTGGCGCTGTGGCTGGTTTGCAGTTTACCCAAGTGGCGCTTCCCTATGCATACAATGCCCTGGAACCACACATCGATGCGATGACTATGGAAATACACTACTCAAAGCATCATGCAGCGTATATTAAGAACGTTACCGATGCGATAGCAGCAGAAAATATTGCCTATGCCACTGACA
>JAYWDR010000434.1:0-25344 GCA_043779735.1 Cyclobacteriaceae bacterium
GGAGTGACGTGGGACACACCGGTTAAAATTCATTAATGCTAAAAGGAATCTGCCTGTTGTCGGTGCTCGTATGCGGAAGCATTAAGGTTGCAAGCCATAAACAAACCGAACATCACCTCACGGTCGACGGCCGGGACCGATTCTACCCGATGGCTATTCCGACAGGTTTGAACCGAACAAGAAATACCCCCTGGTAATTATTCTTTACGGTAGCGCCAAACAAATGATTGAATTCAGCGGCTTCAGCCGGCTGGGGCAAAAAAAAATTTCTGGCGCTCTATCCTAATGGGTATGAGAAAGGATGGCACGACGGTCGGATCGCCCCAAAGGTAGAGGCTTTTTCCAAAAAATAATGGCGGTCACACCTGGCCAGGCGGAAAACAGTATCTTCCCAGAATGTTTGTAGGAATGTTTGTCGCAACTTTAAAGCCGAGGAGGTAATTTGGGAATTTTTCAAACGACAGAATCCCAGATGAAGTCACATCATCTATTGACTATTATGCTGTGACTGTACGCTTCTTTAGTTTGGCCTAGCTGAAAATAATGAGGGAACCCGCTAAATATACGCTCACCGTCGGCATTACTCTGGTCATTGCCAACATGATCGGCACGGGAGTATTTACTTCGCTGGGATATCAGGTCGGGCCGCTTCCTTCAGGCTTCGTCATCATCATCCTTTGGCTTCTCGGTGGTTTGGTGGCCTTGAGTGGCGCTCTTACGTATGCCGAAATTTCCACGACGCTGAAGCGATCTGGAGGAGAGTATTTTTATCTCGGGGAAATTTTCCATCCGGTAGCGGGCTTCGTCAGTGGGTGGATGAGCACTCTTGTGGGCTTTGGCGGCGCCATTTCAGCCGTTGCACTGGCCATCGGTTCCTATTCATCGGTGCTCTTCAATCTACCAGAGAAAATAGTGGCCATCAGTAGTATTGTGCTGATTTCCTTTATCCATCTATTTGGAGTGAAGGCGAGTGGCAGGATACAGACAACCCTGACGGCTATCAAACTTTCACTGATTCTATTTTTTTGCCTGGCCCCATTCTTCTTTTCAGACAACAAGCTTTCCGGTATACGCTTTCTTCCGGCACCAGGCGATCTCGACTTGCTTTTGACACCGGGCTTTGCTGTATCACTGGTGTTTGTAGTGTATGCCTACACTGGCTGGAACGCAGCGGCCTACATTGCAGGCAATCTGGAAAACCCGACTAAGAATCTTCCTCGGGCACTGCTGATCGGAACTTGTGTGGTGGTTGGGGTCTACCTCGCTTTAAATACCATGTTCCTGTATGTGGGAACTTTTCACGAATTGGAAGGGCAAAATGATATTGGCAATGTAGTGGCCGTTAAACTTTTTGGTGATAGAATCGGTCAGCTTTTCTCAGCACTGTTCAGTATCGCCCTACTATCAACACTTAGTGCCATGACCATTGCAGGACCCCGCGTGACGGAAGCCATGGGCGAAGATTACCCAGCGTTGAAGAAACTATCAACCAGGAACAGATTTGATATGCCTTATGGAGCAGTGCTGCTGCAGGCAGGATGGTCAATCTTCCTCGTCATGGTAAGCTCCTTCAAGGAAATCATTCAGTACATTTCTATCAGCTTATCTATTTTTTCCATGCTGACCGTAGCTGGAATCTTTGTCCTTCGCAGAACACATAAAGACCGGCCCTTTCATCTTCCATTTTATCCATTCACCCCGATCATTTTTATTGTCGTCACCTGCTGGATGATTTATTACATGTTTCGCGAAGACCCCAAAATAATTTTATACGCCCTGGCCACCATGGTTCCAGGTGCGATCCTGTATTTTAGCATCTCAAAAAATGATCATAGTGAAAAATAGAATTTTACTGGCCCTGCTTTTGCTGGTGGCATGTAAGGCCAACCACGAAAAATCTTCATCAACCATCGATTCGCTGGCTATCAGGGACTCACTCCGGGTGCTGTCGGTATCTGACTCTATCACCAAAACCAATCAACTCGATGCTCTCGGAATGTACATTGGGGGGCTCACACAAGAACTAGAAAATTCCTTTTCACCGCTGGAACAGGAATCTTCTTGGAAAGATTTCAAAACTTCCATGGACTCCAACTGGAACCAGATGTATGACACACGTCTTAGTAAAATGCTGGCGTGGCAGTCGACATCACTTGCTTCTAAAGTGAATGATACACTCAGGGTTTTTTACCCTTTTTCCGGTCCTGACTTTCTGCATTGCTACTTCCTGTATCCCACTGCCAAAGAATTTATTTTTGTAGCCCTTGAACCGGTTCACGCGGCACTCCAACTTGATACATTGAGCGAAGGAATCAGAAAGAAATTTCTGGACAGCCTGGGACACTCTCTTCGGGATATTTTCCACAAGAGCTACTTCATCACCAGCAAGATGAAGGAGGACATTAAAAATGTCAAGGGTGTCTTGCCTCCACTGTACTTTTTCCTTGAAAGGACGGAGCATGAGCTACTAAATCAGGAATTCCTACACCTGGATTCCCTGGGCATGGAAGTGCCAACAAAAATTACCCAATTGCATTGGCACAAGACGCCTGCGGTGAAGCTGACCTTCCGTGAGAGGCATACAGGAGTAATAAAAAAGCTTTACTATTTCAGCATCAGCGTGTCCAACCAGGGATTACAGGAAAGGCCTGAGTTTGAAAAATTCTTAAAACGCAAAGGCCCCTACAACACCTTTATGAAGTCAGCTTCCTACCTGCTGCACCGTGACAAGTTTACAGAAATGAAAAAGCTCGTATTGCAAAACTCCGCAAGCCTTTTTCAAGACGACACCGGGGTACCCTATAAATACGTGCGAAATAGACTTGACTGGAATATCCAGTTGTACGGCGAATATGTAATGCCTGTCAAAGAATTTGGTGAAACTCGCTTCCAACCGGACCTGGATTCAGCCTTCAGGGTTTCCAAATCAAAAGAACCTCTTCCATTTTCACTTGGATACCATTGGGGCACGAAAAAACAGAACTACATGCTCGTGAGAAAGTCATCACTTCCACCTACCAGGTAAGCAAATTTGCGATATTGAATGGTGATGCTGAATCCAACCTCAATGTCCGTTGAGCCAAGTTGAAAGGTTCCGTCCTTTGCGGTGGGCAGGTGACGCACCACGTGAAGGCAGCCTGAACCTGTCCCCGTCCCGCCTGTCGCCTGGCCCCAATCTGACTCAAATAGGCAATTTATTGCAACAATGTTGCATACTAAATTCTCTTTCACGCCGATAATCATCGAAAACATTATTTAGGTCAGTCTAAATTATTATTTTTACGCTTCTAAATAAGGCATACGTGACAATCCAGCATTCAACCCTAACAGCGTGGCACTTAGTAACCCTGTGCTTGATAGGCATTGGCATTTCCATCTCATGTGAAAGTCTCTTTCCCCAAGGCCTCCCAGAAGATCAAATTCTTGACGGTCCGGTAGAAGGGCTAAGCCCGGCACAACTGTCACAGTTTATTCAAGGCGATGCTGCGTTCAATAATCAAATTTTTACGCCTCTGAATGGCCTGGGGCCAATCTTCGTCGCTACTTCCTGCGGCTCTTGTCATCCGGGAGATGGGAAAGGACACCCTTTCACCACGTTGACCCGCTTCGGCCAGACCGATGCCGCCGGAAATCTGTTTCTGGGTCAGGGCGGTCCTCAATTGCAGCAACATGCCTTGCCTGGTTTTGAGCCTGAAGAAATTCCTGTTGGAGCAACATTTTCCAAATTCATGCCGCCCGCCGTTACCGGTCTGGGTTTTCTCGAGGCAGTACCGGATATCGACATCCTCCTCATGGCCGACCCTACGGACGCTGATAGCGACGGCATCTCCGGCAGAGTAAACTGGATTGCCCTGCCCGGTTTTATCACCCCGACCATTGATCACATCAGCAACAATGGCAAGTTCATCGGCCGTTTTGGAAAAAAAGCCGGGGCCTTCAATCTCCTCAACCAAACGGTCAACGCCTACATTCAGGACATGGGCGTTACCACCACCTACCATCCCGAAGAGCTCTTGTCCGCCCGCACCGGAAGCAGTTTGAATGACAATGTTTCTGATCCCGAACTTTCACAATCGACCGTGGACAACGTCGTGTTCTACTTGAAGACCCTGAAGACTCCTGTTCAACGAAAACAAAATGATGCTGAAATCCTGACCGGGAAAAATATTTTCAGGCAATTGGGCTGTGAAGGTTGCCACCGGGAGACGCTAACGACCGGATATTCCCCTATCAAACCTTTGTCCTACGTTGCATTTCATCCTTACACAGATTTGCTACTTCACGATATGGGGCCCGGGCTGGATGATGGTTACACAGAAGGGACAGCGATGACATCCGAATGGCGGACACCCCCTCTGTGGGGCCTGGGCTTATCAAAAAACTCTCAAGGAGGAAAATACTTTCTGCTTCACGATGGAAGAGCCACAGGAATCGAGCAGGCCATCCTACTGCACGGCGGTGAAGCGCAAACCAGTAAGGTTGCGTATACCAGTTTGTCAAAGGAGGAAAAACAAAAATTGATCACATTCCTGGAAAGTCTGTAAGCCTAAGAACGTAAAATGAAACGAAATGAGTTTTTGAGGGTATGCTCCTCCACCTGTATGGGAGGCTTAGGACTTTCCATCCTTCTCCAGGGGTGCGCATCACCAAACTATTTTGCCCAGCACACGGTCCAGCCGTATGGAATCACCATAAGCAAAACGGAGTTTGACTCTATGAAGAAAGACGTCAGGGTTAAACGCCCGTACGTGCTCGTTAAGAATAATAAATTGGAATTCCCCATTTGTGTGTACCGGTTTAATGAAACCGAGTATTCAGCCTTGTACCTGAAATGCACGCACCAGGGTTGTGAAATACAGCCGCAAGGAGATTTTCTGGTATGTCCCTGTCATGGGAGCGAATATTCGAGCCAGGGTAAGGTAATCAATCCGCCGGCGGACAAAGATTTGAGAAAATTTCTTGTCATGGCGAACGAGAATTCCATCACCATTCAACTGTAAAAGAGGATGAAGTCTTTCCTTTCCATTGCATTTCTCCTGATGGTCGTACCTACGCTGGCCCAGAAAGACTCTACGCTGGTGAGGCGGCTAAAACCGGATACTGCCAAGCTGCTCTTGAACATGGATGCAGTTTATAACCGTCCTTTTCTCCAGATGGGGAAGACACCTATCGCCATAGGGGGATACCTGGAGGCCAACTCGCAATACCTGGTCACGCAAGGGGTAACGGAAGGACTCTCTTTCCAACTGCGAAGATTGACGCTCTTTTTTGCCTCTTCCATTTCAAGAAAAATAAAATTTCTTTCTGAAATAGAGTTTGAAGATGGGACCAAAGAGATCAATATAGAATTTGCCGCGATGGATTTCGAACTGCATCCTATGCTAAATGTCCGTGGTGGAATCTTCATGAATCCGATTGGAGCATTCAACCAAAATCATGATGGTCCGAAATGGGAATTTATCGACAGGCCCCTATCCGCTACTCAAATGCTTCCGGCCACCTGGAGTAATGTGGGCTTCGGACTTCATGGAAAATATTTTAAGCACCAATGGGTCTTTGCCTACGAGTTTTATTTGTCGAATGGCTTTGATGAAAATATCATTGGCAATAGCCAGAATAAGACCTACCTGCCGGCCACCAAGCTGAATCGCGACCGCTTCGAGGAAAGCAGCAACGGAGTTCCGTTGGTGACGACAAAGTTGGCATTGCGTCACCGTAAGATTGGGGAGATCGGCCTATCGTATATGGGCGGTGTCTACAATAAATTCCAGAACGACGGCATCGTCCTCGACAAAAGACGAAGGGTTGACACATGGGCCATCGATTTTGTTACGAGGCTACCTACAAAGACATACCTAAGAGGAGAATTTGCTTTTGTTTACGTGGACGTGCCCGAAACATATACACAGCAATACGGATCCAAACAGTATGGGGGATTTATCGATTTCGTTCAGCCTGTACTCACCAAGCCCATGCTTGGATTTGAAAATTCAGTCCTAAACCTGGCCCTTCGCGTTGAGTATGTGGACTGGAATGTGGGCAAATTCCGGGAAACCGGCAGCACGATCTCTGATGATGTTTTCGCGATAGTCCCGGGCGTTAGCTTCAGGCCTACGGCCCAAACAGTTCTTAGAGTGAACTACCGCTATCATTGGCAGAAAGACATTGTCGGAAATCCGGCAGAAAAGACAGCCATATTTCAAGTTGGCTTCTCGACCTATTTTTGATCAGGAGCCCTCACAAAACTTTCGTTCGGATTTGTACTTTAATTCTGCGACTTTTGTTGCCTAGACTCTTACACCATGTTACTCAAAACCCTTCAACCACGCACCACTGTTTTATTGCTGATGATCTTATTGGCGGCGGCATTTCGTTTGGTTCAATCAAATCCGGTTTTCAGCATCCTGAGCAACGTGACTCCCATAGGAGCCATTGCGCTCTTCGGAGGTTGCTATTTCGCCGACCGGTGGAAAGCATTCATGATTCCGCTCTTCGTTTTGTGGCTCAGCGATGTCTTTTTGAACAGGATCTATTATTTTGACCATTGGGTCTTTTACTATTCTGGCTTTTATTGGGTGTATGGCAGCTTTGCGCTAATGGTGGTCATTGGTCATTTTATCAAGAAAGTTTCATTCGTCACAGTCGCGCTAGGAGGTATCGGAGCTGCACTCGCGCACTGGGTAGTTTCTGATCTCGGCGTTTGGATGGGTGGAACAGATTTCACCACCGGCCTGCCTTTTACCAAAGACTTCAGTGGGCTGATGAAATGTCTTTACCTGGCCTTGCCATTTTTACGAAACATGATGATTGGCAACCTCGTTTTCTGCGGGGTGCTGTTTGGCGGCTTTGAATTGATGCAAAGAAGGTATCCGTCTTTGAAGTTGCAGGAGGCGTAGGACAAAAAAGAATTCTAAAAAAAGGCTGATGGTTTCGTCAGTCTTTTCTGTTTTTAGGATGTTTGCTCTACGCCTTTGTTGGTGCTCAGCAACAAGTTTTTGCGCTTTCAGACTCCAGTACCGGTTGGCGCGCGTTTGTAACGCGTGCCGTCCAATCCTACTTACCCACCACAATACTCCCTATCAAAATTCAATTCCTCTTCAGCGGCTCATAATTTTTGAAAGGTGACAGGGCCACTTTCTCCATCAAGGCACGGTACTCCGGCCAGGTGATTGCGTAAAATTTATTCACCCGGTTGACTACTTCCGTGATTTTATCTTCCGCATGCTTGTACAACCTGGTGTCGGTGTCACTGATCGGATCGCGCGAGCGTCCTATGTATTGCTGTGCCGTTTGAATGTAAGAGTAGCGACTAGGTGCTGGACTTGATGTGATACCCTGACGTTTATCTTCTTTTCCTAAAATATAATCAAACACGGCACTGATAGAATCCTTCATTGCTTTCGTCTTGTCTTCCGCTTCTTTCATATCATTCCTTTTAGAATCCTTCATGCGCTTTTCAAAATCCTCCGTCAGTTCTTTGGAATCACGCAAGCGCTCAGTTGCCTGGGCAGCCAGTTTGGTAAGCTTCTGCAAATCTTTTGCCATCGAATATCTTGTCTGCAGCACCGAAGCAGGGGCATCCATGCGAGGGTCTGCCTTAACCGTGACCGTAGTGGAATCTTTCTGACCGCCGTAGGTTATCCTGAGCTTGTACATGCCAGGCAAAACGGTAGTGCCTCCAAATCCTCCGAAGCCACGCCCACCCCCTCCTTCCTTAGGTTTTTCCCGCGAAGCCTGGGCTTCAGGCTTTTCTGACAATCCCCAATTCATACGGCCAATGCCATTGTCGTCCGGGGCTTTCTGCCGAAGCGTGTTAATCAGCACACCCTGTGAATTGAATATATCAAGTTTGACGGAATCATACTTAACGATTGGCTTTCCCTTTGTGTCTGCGGGTTTTGCTTCTGCAGGAGTATCCGTTGTTTTCTTCACGGCTTTCGGATCGGTCTTGTCTACAGGCTTTTCTTCTTTCTTCACCTCAGCGGGCTTATTAATCACAAACGTGATCCTGGCTCCAAACGGGCGATTTTGTCCATTGTAAATCGCATTGGCATCGAAACGGGGACCTGTAGGTTGTTGAAGTGAGGCAAGAAATGCATCAGGAGGTGTAAATATTTTGACCGTGTTGGTCAATGTTGAAGTGCCTGACTTTACCAGTTCGCGCAACGGCCTGATATCATCCAACACCCAAATAGCACGACCGAAGGTGCCGATGACGAGGTCGTTCTCACGCGGATGGATTACAAGGTCCATCACGGGGACACCAGCCGGAAAATCATTTGTCCATTTTGTCCAATTCTTGCCTTCATCGATGCTAACAAACAAACCGTTCTCCGCACCCATAAACAACAGTTTTGGTTCTGCAGTATCCTGAACCATGGAAAGTGTATAATTACTTTCCCCCACCTGAGCCGGTGTAACAAGACTCTCCCACGTCTTTCCAAAATCTTTCGTGCGGAACAAATAGGGTTTGTAATCAAACTGCCGGTAATTATTCACTACCACGAAGGCTTCACCCGCATTTGTCTTAGAAGGATGAATCTGTGGCACCCATGCATTCTTGGGCATGCCGACAATGGTCGTCGCAACATTTGTCCATGTTTTACCGCCGTCTTGTGTCAACTGTACATTACCGTCATCGGTACCGGCCCAGAGGACGCCTTCTTTTACTGGGCTTGGAGCGAGCGAAATAATAGAACAATGATTTTCGGCTCCTGTCGCATCCATCGTTAAGCCACCGCTTTCATATTGTTTTTGCTTGTCCGGATTATTGGTAGTGAGGTCTGGAGAAATTATATCCCATGTGTTGCCTTTGTTGGCTGACTTGTGCACCAGCTGGCTTCCATAATAAATAGTGGCATTATTGAAGGGGTCTTGAGCCAATGCAGCGTTCCAGTTAAACCTCAATTTGAAATTTGCGTCTGGATGTGTCGGCCTGATGAACTTGGTAAACCCCGTTTCCAGGTCATATCTTCCCAGATTACCACCTTGCGACATCGCATAGCCATACCTGCTGTTATCAGGATCAGGAGCCACATCGAAGCCATCGCCAAAAAACAATTCCTGCCAATAGGAGTTACGAATACCGGCACCCCTCCACACGTAGGCTGGTCCCACCCAGGAGCCGTTATCCTGAAGTCCGCCATATACATTATAGGGTTGGTCCATGTCAACATTAATATGGTAGAATTGACCTACAGGAATATTTTCTGAAAAAGCCCATGTCTTACCCCTGTCGCGGGTGATGTTCACACCGCCGTCATTGCCGTCCATCATCAGGGTTGGGTCTTCCGGACTAATCCACCAGGCATGGTGGTCCGGATGTATTTGTTCGGGCATTCTTGAGAACGACTTTCCCCCATCTTCGCTAATATTAATACTGGA
The DNA here is from genome assembly GCA_043779735.1 of Cyclobacteriaceae bacterium. Lineage (GTDB taxonomy): Bacteria > Bacteroidota > Bacteroidia > Cytophagales > Cyclobacteriaceae > ELB16-189. The sequence goes on from JAYWDR010000434.1 coordinate 9,385, forward strand.
GAATATCGTATACACCCGATTTTCATTTTTTGGATCTACATAAATTTCAAAATAGTAAAATGGCCTGTCTCCGATCTCATCCTTGTCATTGATCTTTGTCCATTTCTCTCCGCCATCTTCGGAACGATATAACGCATTCTTCTTAGCCTCCACCAAGGCGTAGACTATTTCAGGTTTGGTTCTGGCAATGGCGATGCCCATGCGGCCCAGTTCGCCTTCGGGCATGCCTTCTTTGCTGGTAATCTTCTTCCAGGTCTTGCCGCCATCATAGGTGATGTGCATGCCTGAACCTGGTCCTCCCGACTTGAAAGTCCAAGGCTGCCGGCGGTGCTCCCACATATTTGCTATGAGCTTATTGGGATTCGTAGGGTCCATCACCAATTCTCCGCACCCAGTCCTGTTGTCTACAAATAATATTTGTGCCCAGGTCATACCCCCATCTGTTGTCTTGTAAATGCCACGCTCCGGGTGATCACCCCAGGGAGATCCGCTGGCCCCGGCGTACACTGTATTGGTATTTTTTGGATCAATAACAATCCGGTGGATGTGTCGGGTTTTTTCCAAGCCCATTTTCTTCCAGGTTTTGCCACCATCCAGGCTCTTATAAATTCCATCGCCACCATTTAAACTGTTGCGTGGATTTCCTTCTCCTGTACCTACCCACACCACCGATGGATTATCTTGTTGAATAGAAATGGCACCAATAGATAGAGTGCTCTCTTTGTCAAAGATAGGTTCCCAGGAAGTTCCACCACTGGTGGTTTTCCACACGCCTCCTGAAGCCGCACCTGCGTAAATAATATCGGGGTTACTCACCACCGCATCAATGGCCGTAATGCGTCCGCTCATGCCAGCCGGGCCAATACTTCTTGGTTTCATGCCCTTGAATTTTTCCATGTCAAGCTTCTGTGAGAAAGACCAGATGCTGCTTGCCAGGAGAATCAGAATTGCTAATGACTGTTTCATAGATTGGAGTTAATACTCGTTGGAACAAAAATTTAATTCATACGCTTCAATCAGCCTGGGCTGACCAAAAAATAAAATCTATTGTAGTTCATCAAAATCATAATTACTGGTCGCAATATCTTCGCATCTTTGTGCCCTTGCGGTGAAATTTACCACTGAGACACGGAGGCGCAAAGAGATTCGATATCCTAGTTACCACAAAAATCCATATCATAGTCACCTATCGGCTGGCCGGGGGGCGCAGGCAACAGGTTCTCCTGCTTGTACTCATCGGGAGCATCCTGCAATTTTTTAATCTGACTTGCCAGATAGCTGTAGTAAGATTTCCATTCCTCATCGACGGTTACAGCCGCCTTGGCCATAAGCCAACGACTGAGTTGGTCCAATTTCACAAAGGCAATGGCTTTCGTTGGGGCAGCCGCATCTTTGTTCAATGCAAGTTTTGCCAGGCTGGTAAACAATGCATGATCGATAGCCATCTGAACAGCTCCTTCATAACCCGCTTTTGGATTTGACTTAATGGTAGAGCTCATCATTCTGTCAATCACACTTTCCAGTGATGGGAGCCGGGCATCACGTGAGTGGTGTTCAAATAAACGATTGGCCCTCGCTGAATGTAATATCATGCTGAATGTGCCGTCGGCTGCCGTTTCGGCCAACGCCAGAGGATCAAAAGTTAGTTCTGTTCTTATTTTTATCATCTCACGATGGCGTACATACCCCAGCGGCCGAGGAGGAATTATTCTCAATAGATTTTCGGGCACCATAAGCGTGGTGGGTTGCACCGTTTTCAGCAATGCTTCCAACGCATTCAACTCTTGTTGAGGGGTGAGCAATTCCGTCACAGGTTGTCCATCGCCACGCAATGCATACCGGTAGTTCAGGCCTCCAATAATTTTGGCCGTAGCTTCGGTCTGGTAGCGGTGAAAAAAATACATCGGCACAAAGACTTCTTCCAGAGTGGCCATGGGCGCACCCGGCCTAATATTATTTTCTCCAAAGTTCTTCATGGCCAGGGCACGAACCTCCAGGACGCGATTCAACTCTTCAGCAGGGTTTTTTCCATTGTCCCACAGATGGGTATAAGGATGCGCGCCACCCAACGGCCTTCCATCCTGATCTGATAAAAAGGTCAGGCCTGCTTTTAGAGAGTTTTGGACAATGTCATTCAGGGCTTTGCTTTCATCTGTGCCCATCGGGAAATCCTGATACCCATAAGCGATGGAGACTTTATCGAATGGTGCAATCTTATTGTCATAGGCATCACTTAAATCAATTTTTCCGTTCGTGACCTTAACAAGCGGGTGTGGATAGTCCATCACCGAAGCACGTCCTTCACTGCTCGACGAATACGCATGTGCCAGCCCGATGGTATGCCCTACTTCATGAGCAGCCAGTTGCTTTAATCGGTCCAGGGCCATTTGTTCCATTTCTTTTGATGCAGGCTTGCCATTCTCGTACGGAGCCAGCAACCCTTCAGCAATCAAAAAATCCTGACGGACACGCAGTGATCCCAGTGTAACATGACCCTTGATAATTTCGCCGGTGCGCGGATCCACGACGGACGCACCATACGACCATCCGCGGGTAGATCGATGGACCCAATTGATCAGGTTGTATCTAACATCCATCGGATCGGCCTCTTCAGGAAGCAGTTCCACGCGAAAAGCATCTTTATATCCTGCAGCCTCGTATGCCTGATTCCACCAGCGTGCTCCCTCCATCAATGCAGAGCGTATTGGTTCAGGAGCTCCCGGATCCATATAATAGATAATAGGTTCTACAGGCTCACTCATTGCCGCAGATGGATCTTTCTTGCTTAGCCGGTGGCGAGTAATAAAGCGCTTTTCGATCGGCTCGCTGATGGGTGTTGCATAATCATAGTATGAGGTACTGAAGTAGCCAGCGCGAGGATCAAACTTCCTGGGCTTGTAATTTCCATCAGGTAATTGCACAAAAGAATGATGCTCTCGAACTGTGATACTAGAGGGTGTTGGCACAACACTTCGAATAAAGGCTCCGGTGGGTTGGCCAGTGAGGGTTAGGGTGACTTCAAACTCGCTATTCAGGGGGAAATCCTTCGTGCGAGCCATGTAAAAGGCAGATCGTGTTTTGTCTAAAGAATAACTTCCCTGCTGGCTGCTTCGCAGCGTGCCAATGGCATCGTGAGCATCTTGCAGAAAGAAGTCGGAGGCATCGACCAATACTTTTCCTGTCTCCTCAGCGGTGACCGTAAATCCCCATAAAACAGACTGAGCAAACGCTTCTTCAACCGCCTTTCGTTCGGCGGCATTTTCGGTGATGGCGCGAAAGTCAAGATTGACTTCGGTCAATAGCACTTTGGGTCCTCTCCTCTCAAACTTTACCACACGCTCCCTTCCCAGTTGGTTGCGGTCAAGGCCGATATCATTGGAACCTACACCCGCCGTGAGTGATTCTACGTACAGAAACTCAGAATCGAACTTATCAATGATGAGAAATATTTTATCCTGTTTTTCGTCATAGAAGAAATCAAAAAAACCTGAAAATTTCTTCATCCCGGTTGTCTTTACATCCAGAGGAGAGCCGGCAGTTTGAGCCTGTGGGGTAGATTCAGGTTGCGGCTGTCTTTTCTTTTGAGCAAATAGTGAGAGGGAGGCGCCCGTAAGGACGACGAGTAGAACCTTTTTCATGGTAGAATTTTAAAACTCCAAAAGCTAAGGAATCAAAGAGGAGTTTTCAAGAAGAAGGGTGACTGGCGGAAAAAGAAATAAAAAAAGTGGCTGCACCAAATCCACCCAAGACCCTGAATGCAGCCACCTGACTTTACCCAAAATACAATTCAAAGATATTACTCTATGGACTAGAAAGGAATCACCTTCCCTTGGGGATTTTGGGTCTATTGTGCTTCAAGGAGAGCCTATTGCTTGGAAACCCAGATTGCTTCCAGCAGATCGCGCGGATTTGCGTTTTCTCCGCTCACATCATCTAACAAATCGTGGGTGTTGCGAAAAGGTCCCTTCGAAGGCCCTCGTACACCCTCTGGGAGAAGCGTGCCGGGCCGAGGGTGATTTTTGAAAATAAAATAGCCAACAGTTGCCCTATTTACTAGACCAAGGGTTGGTCCCATTCTAGTTCGCACCGGCACGCGCCACGCCATTGCCGCATAACAGCAATCCATTACAAGGTCGCCATATCAATCACAAACCGGTATTTCACATCACCCTTCAGTATCCTGTCGTATGCATTGTTGATCTGCTGAACAGGGATAACCTCTACATCCGAGAGGATATTGTGTTCAGCGCAATAATCAAGCATCTCCTGGGTTTCTTTGATGCTTCCAATGGAGGAGCCCCCCAGCGTCTTTCTACCTCCAATGATAGAAAAAGGTTGTACAGACATTGCCGAGGGCGGGATTCCAACCATCACCAGAGTACCATCAGTGCGCAAAAGGCCCAGGAATATATTCAGATCGTGTGGTGCCGAAACGGTGTCAATAACAAAGTCAAAATATCCTCGCAGCGTTTTCATGACGGTTGTATCTGACGTCAGCGCAAAGTGATGCGCCCCCAATTGTTTTGCATCTGCCTGCTTGCCTTTAGAAGTGCTCAATACGGTGACCTCCGAACCCATTGATGCCGCCAGTTTCACAGCCATATGACCAAGTCCACCTAGGCCCATAACACCTATGCGGTGTCCCTTGCCCATCTTCCAATGCATAATCGGAGAATAGGTAGTGATTCCAGCGCAGAGCAAGGGTGCCACGCGGTCTGCCGCCAGGCGGGAAGATACTTTCAGCGTATATTGTTCATCGACAACAATTTGGGATGAATAGCCGCCGTAGGTGGTGGCCTTGGTGCCTCTCTCGAAACTGTTGTACGTCCACACCGCACCATTTTCACAAAAATGCTCCAGACCTTGCTTGCAACTGCCGCACTCACGGCATGAGTCAACAAAGCAACCTACACCCGCCATATCGCCCACCTTGAATTGAGCAACAGCCTTTCCAATCCTGGCGATGCGACCAACGATCTCATGGCCTGGCACCATTGGAAATACCGAATTACCCCACTCATTACGTACCTGGTGAATATCGGAGTGACAAACGCCACAATACAAAATATCGATCAACAGATCCTTGGGGCCAATCTCCCTTCTTTCAAAGGAAAAGGGTTCCAAAGGGGTTGTGGCGGAGTGTGATGCGTAACCTTTTGCTGGGATCATTTGTATATATTTTTATGTTGTCCGACTAAAATTTTAAAAGTCAAAATAGTTGATAATTTTTGAGGCAATCGCATGTTTTTATGGGTTTACAAAAAGCCCCCTCATTGGTTAATCCCAGGACTTAACACCCTACCTATTTGTTTTTCAAAGTTGCTATTACATTTTAGAAGAGCCAGAGGCTCGGTATATTTTGTAAGGATGGACTTCAGTCCATCCTTTACCCTCCTGTAAGATAATAGAGCCGTAGGCTCGGCACATCTTATTTGCTTAACTATTATATCTCCCGTTCAACTTCTTTAGTCGGACAACAGTAATATTTTTATTCCATTCACTATTAGCGCATAAAATCATTACCGAATTTCCTCTCCCGGTTTTGTCTTCCATCGTTCGTGCATCCACACCCACTGCTCCGGGTGCTCCCGCACAGCTTTTTCAATGTAGCGGGTAAAATTTTGGGTGTTGCGCACGAGGTCGACTTCTTCGTCACCGGTAATTTCCAGAGTGATCTCTGGTAGAACGTGCATGTGCTGCAGGTTATCACTCCCCAGAAAGATATATGCAGGAATTATGGCGGCTCCAGTTTTCATGGCGAGGATCGTAGCACCTATGGGTGTGGAAGCAGGCATACCGAAAAAATCAACAAATCTGCTCTTCACTTTTGTATCCTGATCAATGAGAACTGCCGTTGAGCCTCCTCGCTTCAGTCCTTTGATCAGGCGCAAAGTCTCCTTACCCCGTTCAACCGGAATAGCACCGTGAGCGTTGCGGTATTTTACTATGAGTTCATTGAGTCTCGGATCTTTCAGCTGGGTCCCAATCACCATAGGTTGAAAACCTCTCAACGAAACGTAGGTCACCATCAGCTCAAAGGCGCCCATGTGGTTCGGCAAAAATATAACACCCCGACCTTCTGTCCTGGGCTTTTCAGCATTCTCCCATCCCGTCACCACCAGAAATTTTTCAATGTCCGTAAGCGTCTTGACGTGAGAAGCCCGAATCGTTTCCCCCCCGTTTTTAGCGAGCATCACAAACATCCGCCTGGTAAGTCTTTTTATCTCGGCAGGAGATTTTTCATTTCTGAGGGCCATGCCCAGGTGTGTGATGGCCAATTGGCGATATCGCGGTGAAAAAAAATATCCCCACCAGCCCAGAAACCCAAAAAACGCCAACCAGGGTCTTCGTGGTACAACGTTCGCCATGAAAATCAGGAACCGGACGGCTCCATAGATGGATGCATACTTGATTTCCTTTCGTAGCGGTTGACCTGCCATTTCATTTAAAAGCCCAAAGATAGCCCCAGTTTGATTAAATTTAAATCGAGATGAAAACGCTGTACATCGTGCGTCACGCAAAATCCAGTTGGGACGCCCCTGACCTGAATGACCTTGACCGGCCCCTAAACGATCGGGGTGAAAAAGATGCGCCTCGCATGGGGAAAAGACTAAAAGAACGAAACGTCACACCCGGTGCGGTGTATAGCAGCCCTGCCGTAAGAGCTTTCTCCACCGCCAAACTCATCGTCGATGCCATTGGCTCTCCTTCCCATTCTATTCATATAAAACGTGCCCTGTATCATGCAGATGCCGAGTCCCTGCTCAGGGTGGTGCACGCGGCAAACGACAATGCCGACAGCATTATGATTGTCGGCCACAATCCGGGGCTGACAGAGTTTGCCAACGATTTACTCAATGAATTCATTGATAACATTCCTACCGCTGGTGTCGTGGCGGCTCAACTAAAAATAAATTCCTGGAAAAATGCTGTAATGGGGTGCGGCACGCTTCTATTTTTTGATTTTCCAAAGAACAAATAACAAATGAGGAAAAGCCACGTCCTCATCTATAAAATATATTCGCTTAGGTCCTTATTCTTGCTAAGACCGCTCAGTTTTTCTTGCACCATCTCTTTGGTCACTTCAAGCTTGCTTCCCTCCCGTATTTTGTCAGGCACATCAAAAAGGTATTCATTCAACAATCTGCTGATAACTGTTTGTAGTCTTCTGGCACCTATATTCTCAATTTGAGCGTTGATGGTAAAAGCCATTTCGGCGATGGCATCGATAGCATCTTTGGTAAAAGTGATTTCTACACCCTCTGATTCGAACAATGCACAATACTGACGCGTAAGCGCATTTTTGGGTTCAGTCAGGATCCGGACAAAATCATCTTTGGAAAGGCTGTTGAGCTCAACACGAATCGGAAATCGTCCCTGCAACTCCGGAATCAGGTCAGAAGGCTTTGACATATGAAAAGCACCGGCGGCAATAAAAAGTACATGATCTGTTTTAATCACCCCATACTTAGTGTTGACCGTACTACCTTCCACAATGGGAAGCAGGTCACGCTGCACACCTTCCCGACTTACATCCGGACCACCGCCTCCTTTGTTATGACCAGAGGCAATCTTGTCAATCTCATCGATGAAAATAATGCCCGCTTCTTCAGCTTTCCTTAGTGCCTCTTCCTTCACTTCGTCCATATCAATTAGCCGGCCTGCTTCTTCCTCCAATAATATCTTTCTCGCCTCAGCCACTGTTACCTTCCTTCGTCTTGGCTTTTTGGGCATCATACCATTTATCATCTCCTGGAGGTTCATCATGGATACTTCGTCCATCATACCTGCGCCGATCATCCCCACATTTCCGCCGCCGCTTGGCTTGATATCAATATCGATCTTCCGATCTTCCAATTCACCGTTCTTGATTTTTTCACGAAACAAGTTGCGGGTTCGCTCATTCAATTCGACGTCACTCAAAGGGATGTCGTTGGAATCTGATGAAGGCGAAAAGCCCGTCCTCACGGCGGAAGACTTCATCGGGGGAATTAGTGCATCGAGAATGATCTCTTCCACGGCGGCAGCGGCCTTCCCCTTTACTTCCTCTCTCTTTCGTGATTTCACCATGTTCACAGATTGCTCTACAAGGTCGCGCACCATACTTTCTACATCGCGGCCTACGTAACCCACCTCCGTAAATTTTGATGCCTCTACTTTGACAAAAGGCGCTTCAGCAATTTTTGCCAGGCGCCTGGCTATTTCCGTCTTGCCCACTCCGGTTGCGCCAATCATGAGAATATTGTTGGGAATAATATCCTCCCTGATATCCGACTTCACATTCATCCTTCTCCATCGGTTACGCAATGCAATAGCCACATTTCTTTTGGCATCGTCCTGACCAACGATGTATTTATCTAGCTCAGCTACAATCTGCTGTGGGGTCAACGCACTGGAATTCATCATTGATGGCTTGTTTGGAAACAAAAGAAATGGTTAGCCCTTCTTCTCTTCCGTTAAGTCAAATTCTACCGGATGCTTTACTTTTTCTTTCAGAAGTGCCTTCTTCAGCACCTCATCCACGGTGTCAACGTAATGGAAGGTCAGCCCCTTGAGGTAATGCTTTTCAATTTCTTCTATGTCTTTTCGGTTCTTGGCACTCAGCACAACTTCCTTTATGCCGCTGCGTTTCGCAGCCAGAACTTTTTCTTTAATACCTCCCACCGGCAGCACTTTACCTCGCAACGTAATCTCTCCCGTCATCGCCAGCTTAGCTTTCACTTTGCGTTGGGTGAAAATTGAGGCAAGTGAAGTAAGCATGGTAATGCCTGCCGAAGGGCCATCCTTTGGTACAGCGCCGGCCGGAACGTGCACGTGCAAATCGTACTGCTGAAAAACACGATGGTCGATCCCCAAGGATTGCGTATTTGATTTCAAGTATGAAAGAGCCGCCACAGCCGATTCCTTCATCACATCGCCAAGTTGGCCGGAAAGTGTGAGCTGCCCTTTGCCCTTGTTCACACTGGATTCGACAAACAATATATCACCTCCCACCTGCGTCCACGCCAAGCCCGTGACCACGCCTGCCGTCTCATTGTCCTGGTACAATTCTTCTTCAAAAATTTCAGGGCCGAGAGTCTTTAGGACATAGGATTCCTTTATTTCTTTTTCTGCTTTCTCCTCCATGGCGACCGCTTTCGCCACACTTCTTACCACCGAACCGATCTTTCTCTCCAAATTACGTACACCCGATTCACGTGTATAGTGTTCAATGATTTTGAGTAAGGCTGGTTTCGTAAACTTAATATCCCGAATGGTGAGCCCGTGCTCCTTAAGTTGCTTTGGCACCAGGTGCTTCAAGGCGATCTGCAGCTTTTCTTCCACTGTATAGCCGGTGATCTCAATCACCTCCATACGGTCGCGGAGGGCCGGCTGGATCGTATCCAATGCGTTGGCGGTGGCAATAAACAAGACCTTGGATAAGTCATACTCCACCTCCAGGTAGTTGTCATTGAATGTATTGTTTTGCTCAGGGTCGAGAACTTCGAGCAAGGCAGAAGATGGGTCGCCTCGAAAGTCCGTCCGGATTTTGTCTATTTCGTCAAGCACAAATACAGGATTGGATGACTTTGCCTTCTTTATGTTTTGAATAATTTTTCCGGGCATCGCTCCTATGTAGGTCTTGCGATGGCCCCGAATCTCTGCTTCATCATGCACGCCTCCCAATGACACTCTCACATAGTTACGTTGGAGACACCTGGCTATGGATTTTCCCAGCGAGGTCTTTCCTACTCCTGGAGGACCATACAAACATAGAATGGGGCCCTTCATGTCTTGTTTCAGTTTAAGGACCGCCAAATATTCGAGTATCCGGTTCTTTACCTTCTCCAAACCAAAGTGGTCTTTGTCCAGAATCCTGGCTGCGCGCTTTAGGTCAAAATCATCTCTCGTATACTCTTCCCATGGCAGATCCAGCATTAACTCCACGTAATTCATTGACACAGGAAACTCAGCTGCCTGCGGATTCATGCGCTGCAGCTTGTCAAGCTCTTTATTAAAATGACCGACAGCGGCCTTTGGCCACTTTTTTTCAGCGCCTCGCTTCCGCAATTTTTCGATCTCTTTGTCAGGACCATCATAACCCAATTCATCCTGCAGCACTTTTATCTGTTGTCTTAAGAAATAATCGCGCTGCTGCTGATCAATGTCTGTATGCACTTTTTTGTGTATTTCGTGCTTGATCTCCAGCATTTGGATCTCCTTCAGCATAAACTGCAGCAAAAGAGTACCTCGATCAATGATATTCGCTGTCTCCAGAATCTTCTGCTTCTCACCTACCTCTACGTTGAGGTTAGAAGAAAGAAAGTGAATTAGAAATGAGGTGCTTTGAATATTGTCCAGTGCCATTTGGGCTTCTTGGGGAATCTCTGGGTTAAGGCGGAGAATCTTTGATGCAGCATCCTTCAGCGACTGCACCAGCGCCTTCACTTCCTTGCTGCCAAGGTTCAATTGAGGCTCTGTCAGCAGATCAATGCGGGCAGTGAGATGAGGATCCTCCTGAATAAATTCACGAACCGAAAAACGATTCTTACCCTGGATAATAATCGTCGTATTGCCGTCTGGAAGGACCAGCATTTTGATGATCCGGGCCACCGTGCCAAAGCGGTACACATCTTCAACAGCTGGCTCTTCCATTTGCTTATTCTTCTGGGCAATCACACCCACAATGCGATTACCCGAGTATGCTTTCTTTATTAACCGTATAGACTTTTGCCTTGTAACAGTAATGGGTATCACGACACCGGGAAAAAGGACTGTATTCTTGATCGGCAGGATGGACAACTCTTCCGGAAGGTCTTCTGGCTTTAACTCCGACTCTTGCTCAGGGTTAATGAGTTGCACAAGTTCTTCGGAGTCTTCTTGCACCATCGGGATAATTGCTAAGGATTTAAACATGATATACGTGCCAATATGACACAAGGCTAATAGGTCGCGTACTAAATTTCAATTTCCCTCAAGATGCTCAATACGGGTGCCAAAGCGTTGTTTATCAATCAAAATTATTTCAACTTTCGGTAATACGGTGGTGAAGTCAATTTTTTTCCGACCTGTGAAAGCTCATTTTTTTGTTGTAATCGCCATTCTTTCCAGCTTTTTAGGCCCGCCATCGGTGGCTCAAAAGCAAAAGAAAAAATTTAAACAGGGCGACACGGTCCATCTCAACGATTCTATAACCACTTTCAGCCAGTCTGACATATTCGCTTTTCCCAATGTCAATCGGCTATCCTTCTACTATGACGCAATTAGTATGCAGAAGTTGCCACTGCTTAAGAAAGCGGGGGCTTCCCTGGAGTATTATGACGCATTGAAGAACTACGTGCGGAATTTTGGCGTTCAAAATTTCCACGAAAATACAGCCATGCTGTGGGAGTTGGCAAAACTTTCCAAACAGTTCGGGCAGCCTGGTGAGGCCGTCTTGTTATACAAGCTTGTCCTCAAACATCACCGGCAGGGTCTCAACATACAAGATGTATATCGTGAATATGATTCTCTTGAGCGCGACAAGAAAAAATATTATGTGCCCCTGGAATATTATTATCAATTGGTAGATTACCGGAAAGAAATCGACACCCTGCATCCGCCTCATTCGGTATTGGTTAATATGGGCGACGATATCAACTCTTCAAAAGAAGACTATGGTCCTACAATCGGTAACGTTGATAACCTGATCCTCTTCACTTCCAAGCGCAACAAACATGAACAGACTGATCGTAATTTTAATGAAGACCTTTTTTACAGCACGCGAAAGGATGGCTTCTGGAGCCCGGCTCAGGAATTCAAGCGAATCAACACAAGTTACAACGAAGGTTCAGCGTGTCTGAGCCTTGACGGCAAATATCTTTTCTTCTCCCGCTGCAACACGCCCGAGTCAATCGGCAATTGCGATCTGTATATGGCTGAGCGTGCTGCCGACAGTACATGGGTACACGTCAAAAACCTGGGTCCAAATATTAACAGCAGCGGTTGGGACTCCCATCCATCCCTTACTCACCAAGGTGATACGCTGTTCTTCGCCTCGAACCGTGTCAACAGCTTTGGACTATCAGATATCTATTTTGCTGTAAAAGACGATAAAGGAGCGTGGGGGAAAGCACAGAATGTGGGGCCACTGATCAACACAGTAAATAGTGAAGTAAGTCCTTTTTTCCATCATAAATTCAACGTCCTCTATTTCAGCTCCAATGGCCACCCGCTCAATTTTGGAGACTTCGATATCTATAAGTCCAACTGGCATAACAATGGCTGGAGTGAACCCAAGAATATTGGGCCGCTGGTGAATGGTGCAGGCAACGAGTATTATTTTACCATCGACTCTCAGTCAAAAGACCTGTATTATGCAAGGTCAGAAGAAGAGGACAAGAAGAATCTTGATCTCTTCTCTTTCAATGTGCCCATGGAGGCCCAGCCTGAAGCAACGTCACAACTGAAGGGCACTTTAAAGAACAATGAGGGCCGGCCGATGAAAGGGATCGTATCGATCATTGACCTGGACAAGAATGTAGAAGTCGCGCCAAAATTTCTGCGTGAGGATGGATCCTTTGATTTTAGCCTGATCAATAAACGTAATTACCTCTTAATCATTCAGGGTGACGAGTTCTTTCGAATCGAAGAAATATTTTTCATAAACGGTGACCTGGAAATTAATAAAGTTGCGGAACCGATTGAAAGCAAAATTGCGTTCGAGTCACTCGAATTTGAAAACGGAAAAGCCAACATCCTTCCTGTTATGCACTCCGACCTTGACAAGCTGGCCAACTTTCTCATTGACCATCCGCCCTTAAAACTGAAAATATCGGGCCATACCGATTCTGCAGGAAAAGAAGAAGCCAACCTGAAGCTGTCACAAGCTCGCGCCGACGCTATCAAAAAGTATTTGCAAACTGAGTTTAAAGTTGACAATTCAAGAATAACGGCCATTGGCTATGGGAGTTCTAAGCCAATCGCCCATGAAGTGACAGACGAACATAAGCAACTCAATAGAAGAGTTGAATTCGAAATCTACAAGTAAGAAATATAAATCAACTATTTTAGAGGTATTAACCAAGACCATCATGAAAAACGTATTATTCCTTTTCTTTCTCCTGGCGTTGATGACAGCATCCCATGCGCAAACCAAAATCAATTCAGAAGTAAAATCAAACAAAGACAAACAGTTTGTGATCGCGGAGCTGGATAAAAGTTACAACACCTACAAGAAAGTTGCCAGAGACATCTGGGGTTTTCCCGAAATGGGATACCTGGAAACGAAAAGTTCAGGGCGCCTACAGGACGAGCTGCGCAAGGAAGGCTTTGCGATCGAAACCGGCGTGGCGGAGATTCCAACGGCGTTCATTGCTACGTATGGTTCGGGTGGCCCGGTCATCGCACTCCTCGCTGAGTTTGACGCTCTACCCGGGTTATCGCAAGACAGTGTGCCCTACAAAAAACCCATCATAGAAGGGGCTCCGGGCCACGGCTGTGGACATAACCTGTTCGGTGCGGCTTCGACTGGTGCTGCAGTCGGACTTAAGAATTGGCTGGTGAAGAACAATAGACAAGGGACGATTAAGCTCCTAGGCACACCAGCGGAAGAAAGTGGTGGAGGGAAAGTGTATATGGTGCAGGCCGGTATTTTCAACAACATTGATGCGGTATTGCATTGGCATCCCGCAGATCACAACCAGGCAAATGCGGAAACGTGTCTCGCCTTCAAGCAGGGCAAGTTTAGATTTTACGGACAATCCGCGCACGCCGCGGCTATGCCGGAAGCCGGTCGCTCAGCCTTGGATGCCGTGGAGGCGATGGATTACATGGTCAACATGATGCGTGAACATGTTCCGCAGGAAACGAGAATTCACTATGTGATTACCAAAGGGGGCCTTGCCGCCAATGTGGTACCGGACTTCGCTGAGGTGGAGTATATTATCCGCCATCCTGATGTAATCATGGTGGAGAAGATTTGGGACCGTGTTGCCAAATGTGCCGAAGGTGCCACGCTGGGCACAGAAACCACCGTGAAGTCCGAAGTGATTTCCGGACTTTACAATCTTCTGCCACTGGAAACACTTTCAAAGCTGATGTTCAATAACCTGAAGACCGTCGGCGGGGTGAATTACTCTCCCTCTGATGTTGAGTTCGCCAAACAACTTCAAACCACTTTCATCAACAACAGCAAGGTCCCTCCACTTTCCCTTGCTCAGGAGGTGGAGCCATACTCAATCAAAGCATTCTTCCCCGCCAGCTCCGACGTGGGTGACATTAGCTGGGTGGTGCCTACCGCGGGTCTGGGTGTGGCCACCTGGGTACCTGGTGCGCCAGCACACTCATGGCAGTCAACATCAACCGGAGCCATGGGCATCGGCTTCAAGGCTATGCTGAATGCCGCTAAGGTCATGTCCATGACTGCTGTGGATTTGTTCAATGATCCCACCCTCATCAAAAAAGCAAAAGCAGAACTCGAGCAGAAGCGGGGCCCAAACTTTAAATACAAAGCTATAGTAGGGGATCGAAAGCCGCCACTCGATTACCGAAAGGGATTGTAAGAGTCCATACCGACCTTTTATCCTTTGTATTAATTGCCTGTAATGGCCTTAGCGATGTCGTTATAAAAGACGAACACCATCAGCACCAGCAAGATCGCCATGCCAATCTTGAGGGCTGTTTCAAAGACTTTCTCATTGGGCTCCCTTCCGCTCACCATCTCATACAACAGGAACATCACATAGCCGCCATCCAATCCAGGTATGGGCAACAAGTTCATGAAGGCAAGCACCATCGAAAGCAAACCTGTCATTCGCCAGAAGCGTTCCCAGTCCCACTGGCCGCCATAAGCCTGTGCCATACCAACGGGCCCAGAAAGTGACTTTCTAAAAGATATCTCACCAGAAAATATTTTTTTGAATGCCTTCACCTGCGTGAAGATCACATCAAATGCACGGGCAGGTCCCAGCACAAGAGATTGTCCAAGAGAATAATCAACCTTATTCATTTCTGAAGCAGGTACCAGTTCCATTGGACGATAAAAACCAATGCTAGCCTCACCTTTGAAATATTCATGAAAGGAAAGTACCTCAGAACCGCGTTGAACTTTGAACGCCAACGAATCACCCTTGTAGTCTTTTATCCCTACGACCACTTCGTCAAAATAGGCAACGGGCCTACCATTCATTTCGACAAACTTATCGCCCTTTTTCAATCCAGTCCTGGATGCCACTGTTCCTTCTTTGACGCTTTCTACCAAAGCCTCACTGCGAGGCAGCAGGAACCTGAGGATCGCTTCTTTCTTGTTGAAATTTTCTATGAAATTCGCTGGAACGGGTATCTCTGTCATTTGCCCACCGCGCATTACGGAATACGATGAGTTATCAGACAATAACACATCGTGTTTAGTCAGGTCTTCAAAATTCTCAAAATCCTTTCCATTGATTTTTACAATTTTATCACCTGTCTTAAATCCAAGCTCTTGTCCAAGTTCCAGGGCCCAGACACCTCCGTGGTCGTTGACATACTTCATCGGCAAATACTGATCACCAATGAAGAACACGATTCCGACAAAAATAAGGACACCGACAATGACGTTGACAATAATGCCTCCCAACATGACAATGAGTCGCTGCCAGGGTTTTTTAGATCTGAACTCCCAGGGTTGGGCCGGGGCCTTCATGGCTTCCTTGTCCATGCTTTCATCCACCATGCCTGCGATTTTCACATATCCTCCCAGAGGAAACCAGCCGATACCGTATTCTGTGTCACCCTTTTTGTATTTGAACAGGGAGAAATTCAGCACGTTGGCCATAGGAAACAGGAAGTCAAAGAAGAGATAAAACTTCTCGACCTTGATACCAAATGTACGGGCAGTGATAAAGTGACCCCATTCGTGTACAACGATTAAAATTGAAAGGCTCAGCAGAAGCTGTGCCGTCATGATCATTCCTTCCATGTCATTACTCCTGTTTATTAACTTTGAAAATTCATTTTATC
>JAYWDR010000435.1:0-3754 GCA_043779735.1 Cyclobacteriaceae bacterium
AGAATAACGGCAAGAATTGATAGTAGGCTCCTCATGCTATTTTAAACGAAAGGTAACTGAATTCCCGTGTCCAACTTCGGTCAACGTGAATAAGGTTCTAAGCATTGACTGCATTGGCTCTTGGCCTTTGGGCATTGGCGGTTAGCGACAAGCGGTTAAGAGCCAATGGCCAAAGGCTAAAGGCTTACAGTAAAAGCTAACGACCTTCGCAACCCTGGATACCCGTAATCAAGTGAGTATTTCCTTCTTCTTCATATCTGTAAGAAATTCCGGATCCAACATGGTCTTAGCACATGCTTCCGCGTGCGGCAATTCATAGCGGAAGAAGAACTTCATGGTGTGGACCTTCCCCTCATAGAATTCTTTGGACTGCATAGCGAAATTCGAAGATTGAAGTTGTGTGTAGGCGATCGTCGCCTGTTTGAGCCATTGCCAAGCGATTACAGAATAACTGAGCATTTCCATGAAGATCGTAGCATCGGATAGATAGCGGTCCAAGTCTCCCTCTGCTGCGTATTTTCCTACCTGTGAGAGCACATCTTGAACACGTTGAACCTCACTTGTCAGCGACATTGCGTAAGGCTTCAACGCATCATAGGTATTGGCTTTGTCGATGGTTCCCCCCATCGCTTTCACCAGCTCCTTCAATGCTTTGCCTTTTTCCATCGTCACTTTACGGCCCAGCAGGTCGATGGATTGGATGCCGGTAGTTCCTTCATAAAGCGACATGATTTTCAAATCGCGGTAGAGCTGCTCCACAGGAAAATCGGTTGTGAAACCATAACCCCCCAGAGTTTGAATGGCAAGTGCAGCCGAACGGCTTCCTTGCTCTGCGGAATAAGTCTTCACAATGGGAGTGAGAATTTCAAGCAACAGCCAATTCTTTTGTTTTTCAGCACCATCAAGGGCATTTGCCAGATCATACAGGCGACTGCACTCTATGACAAGAGAGAGCGCGCCTTCCACGATGGCTTTTTGCGTTAACAGCATGCGCTGCACATCAGGGTGGTTGATGATCATTATGGGCGGTTGAAGCGGATTTTTTTCACTTGCCAGCCTTCCCTGTGGGCGCTCCATTGCATAGTGCAAGGACGCCTGGTAAGCAGCCATGGCAATGGATCCCGCTGCCAGACCAACTGCGATGCGGGACTCGTTCATCATTTGAAACATGTATGAAAGGCCTTTGTGCGCATCGCCTAAAAGCCAGCCTTTGCATCCATCATTATCACCAAAAACGAGATGGGTAGTGCAGTATCCACGCTGCCCCATTTTCTGAAAATCACCAGCACAAAAAACATCGTTGTCTTGCAGCACGCCATCTTCGTCGGGCCAAAACTTAGGGATGATAAACAGGGATATGCCTTTAACACCCGGAGGTGCACCCTCCATACGCGCCAGGGTCAGGTGGACAAAATTCTCACATGCGTCATGCTGACCTCCGGAGATAAATATTTTTTGCCCTTTGATTTTATACATTCCCCCGCTGACAGGAATTGCGTTGGTTGCAACATCGGAAAGGGAACTTCCTGCTTGAGGTTCAGTCAGGGCCATTGTGCCCTGCCACAGCCCTTTGAACATAGGAGGGACAAAGGTTTTGATTTGTTGTTCGTTTCCGAAACTTGTTATAAGGCCAGCCGCCCCTGCTGTGAGAGAGAAATATCCACAATTGTTGTTGGCCGCCTGAAAAATATGTTGCCCGGCATTATAAATCATCATAGGTAGCTGGAGGCCGCCGTGTTCAAATTTTGCAGCCCCGCTGATCCAACCCTGGTCAGCGGCCTGCCGGATAATGGTTTTGAATTGGGGATGCGTGCGAACACCGCCCTTTCCGTCATAGGTTGCAGGCTGTCGATCCATCTCCTTGAAATAAGGTGCCATGTCGCGGTCTGCCAGGAGCTTGGCCGACTCCACGATCATCCAGGCCTGTTCCCAGTTCAGATGAGAGAACTTTTCAAGGGAAAGCAATTCGTTCAATTGATGAACTTCCTGAAGAAGGAACCTCAAGTGTTCCATGCTGGTGTACTTCGACATATCCCTCAGTTTAATAATCAAATTTTGATACTGTACCCTCAACCTTGAACCTTAAACCTTGCACCCTGAACCCATAACTTCTATCATCTCGCCGCACCCCCGTCAATGGTAAGACAAATGCCACTGACAAACCGGGCTTCGTCTGACGCCAGGTAGACATACCCTGCTGCGATATCCGATGGCTCACCCCAGTAGCCTACGGGGATGAACGCCAGGCTTTGTTTTCTCACCTCCTCCGGCATGGCGTCTGTCATCGCCGTTTTGATAAATCCAGGCGCAATGCAATTGGCAGTGATCCCGAATCGACCCAGCTCGAGGGCCCATACCTTGGTCATGCCTATAATGGCTGATTTTGTAGCTACATAATTCGTTTGGCCGTAATTTCCACGGATGGCGACATTGGAAGATGCCGATACAATCCTTCCGTAATTCTTTTCCTTCATAAAGGGCACGACGGCCTGGGTGCAATTGAAAACACCCGTAAGATTTACGGAAATCACATCGTCCCATTCTTGCTGTGACATTTTCAATAACGTCCGGTCTTTCGTGATGCCGGCATTGTTAATGAGTATGTCAATACGACCAAATTGCTTAACGGCAGCCTCGGTTGCTTTTTGTACTTCGCTTTTGTTGGCAACAGAAACTTTGGCAAAGGCTACCTTGTGCCCCGCTTGGGTCAGCTCCTGCGCAACATTGGAACCTTTTTCAGACACATCCCAAAAAACAACGGCAGCACCTTCCCGAACGAATGCGTTTACCGTGGCAAGACCGATACCGCTTGCGCCACCTGTGACTATGGCTACTTTATCTTTTAATCTCATGGTTGATTTAGAATAGTGATCAAGTTAGAAAATTGCGCTGATTAATTCTGCAATGCAGGCGGGCTTTTCTTCTCCCTCCAGTTCTATATGACATTCCAAAAAAAGTTTACTTCCTCCGCCGGGCATATCTTCGACATTCATGATCCGCCCCCGCATCCGTATCCTGCTTCCCGCTTTTACCGCGACGGGGAATCTCGCTTTGTTGAGTCCATAGTTAATGGCGGTGGTCACCCCTTCGATGGTCACCAGTTCAAAGAAGAATTTTGAAGCTAGCGACAAGGTCAGGTAGCCGTGGGCAATGGTCTTGCCTCCGGGCATATTGGCCTTTGCCTTTTCAACGTCAACATGTATCCATTGATGATCGTGTGTGGCGTTGGCAAAATCATTGATCATTTCCTGTGTCACGGTGAGCCAATCACTGACGCCTAGTGATTGCCCGGCGTGTTTCTTGAGGTCCTGCAGTTTCAGTACCAGGGGTTTTGATAAAGCCGCTACCGGCTCGGCTGATTTTGTATTGGATGGAGCGTACGCAGTTGCCGGCTCTTCTGTCCACGTCCCCACCTTGATGACGGCTTTACCTTTTATTTTTCGTTCCATCAGGTCAAGAAGGGCATTAGGTGCCTGTTCCAGCGTATAGATTTTGTCGATGTGCTGCTTTATTTTGCCAGAACGGATCCAGGTTAGAAGTTCACCGAAGTTCTGCATGCTCTGCTGCGGTTCGCGTTCTGCAAAACTTCCCCAGAAAACGCCTACGATCGAACAGCCTTTCAACAAAGGAAGGTTGGCAGGGAATTGAGGTATGTCACCTGCAGCAAATCCCACCACCAGGTATCGGCCTTTCCACGCCATCGAGCGCAGCGCTGCTTCTGCCATCTTCCCTCCCACAGCATCGTAGACCACAT
>JAYWDR010000436.1:0-3736 GCA_043779735.1 Cyclobacteriaceae bacterium
CATATCCCTGTTTTCAGAAGGAACTGGGATTTTTTGGTTTACTAGGATGGATGAAACGTGCGTGCGGCCGAACGGGTGTTGGCAGGTTGATGAAGAAGAATACCAATCTGGGGCGTTGAGTTTCTCACTTACGATTCCTTCTTCCTTCCAGAATTTTCAAAAACGAACGACTTCTGATTTCATCAATAGTCAAGCCGGTCGCCAATACTTCAGTTTCCGTCAGGGCCCCGCAATTCAGGCCTGTAAGAAAATAGTTTAGCAGACCTTGTCCAGTCGCGGCATCGTCAAATACTTCGCCTGTAAGTGTGGCACGTGCTGCCCTTTCAACAAAAACTTGTAACCGGTGTTTAGCATCGTCATAGCTTTCAAGAAAGAAAGCGTACACTGCGGCATACCTCGTTGGAAATTGTCCCGGGTGTAAATCCCAACCTTGATAGAGTCCTTTCCACAAGGAGTGACGCGTGTGGTCATACGCTCTCTTCCACGTCCTATGCACTACTTCAGTATTCTCAGTGATTTGCGCAGCGGTAAGATGATCGCCGCGATGAGGTCCAATGGGCATTACATTCGTAGCGCCGTCTGAAAGTCGTATGCCGGTACTTCCAAGGGCCACCTTCATAACATGATGTGCAAAGTCACACACATCGTGGCCCATGTCTTGATATTTGGCGGTGATGTTACAGGCTGCCGTGTAATCATACGTGCCAAAGGCCGTGGCAATCATCCTTCCCTTGGCAGCTTCCATAAATTTTCTTAAAGGGTTCTTTCCCTCCGCATCCATCACAGCTTGAGTGGTCTCCACCATCATCTCACACTTCAATGAGCCTTTTGGAAGGGTCGTATTTGTTTCAAGCTCTTCAAAAAACTTTACCAGGGCTGACACCTGTTCCGGGATAGTGACCTTTGGCAACATGACCACGAAATTGTCGGGCAAGCGGCCCTTTGTTTTTGCAACAAGCGTGGTAATGAAAATGTCCAGTGTCCTGGCTCCGCGCTCTTTAAGATCTTCGGTGAAGGGCTTGATTCTGATGCCGATGTAAGGAGGGAGGGTCTTCGCCTCCATGCCTTTGGCCACCTCAATGGCTGCCTTCACCGCGGTCTCATCTTCCTCCTGCATCGGCCGGTTGCCAAAACCATCTTCAAAGTCGATACGAAAATCCTCTATCGGCTCACGTTTCAACTTTGTTATGACCTTATTGTACACTGTGTAGGGTAGCCAGGCCGGCTCATTCTTGCGGGCTGCGTCTGAAAGCCTGGTCAGCTTTGCTTCAAGGTCCTTGATGGCTACTCCATCTTTCGGAAGTATTTGAAAACCAGACAACTGGAGGGCCCTTGCAAATACAACAAAATTGGGGGCGTTGGTAAGCAGCGTGTTCAATGCAACTTGTCCCATTCTCTCCGCCGAATTGGCCTTGAACAGGTCAGCCCCGCCATACACGGTGTGGACAGGCTGTCTATCCGGCTTGTCGCCAGGATAAATTTTTTGAAAAGCCTTGTTGGCAGCGCCAAGTTTCCCCAGGATCTTTTTCCTCTTGTCGTTTGATATGGACAGCTTCATCTTTTGAATTTAAGGGAGGCAATGCTAGCTGCCACGGTACGTCGAATATCCATGGGGGCTTAGCAAGAGCGGAACATGATAGTACTTGTCATCAGAAATTTCAAACACGACCGGCACAAAGGGATAGAAGCTTCTGACATTTTGCCGCTCAAAATATTCCCTGGTTTCAAAAACTAATCGGTAAGTTCCTGATGCCAACGGCTTGTCAGACGTAAGTAGGGAGGCAAGACGTCCATCGGCATTTGTGCGGCCGTCTGCAATCGTTTCCCATACGTCTTTTCCATTAGTCCGCTGTAATGAAATGTGGATGCCCGCTGCTGGCTTGCCCGTCGCGGTGTCCAGCACGTGCGTTGTAATCTGACTCATGACAATAGTTTTTTTATTCTGATAGTAGTGATTTTACCCTGTTCGGCCATGGCTATTTTTATCTCGTCTTTTGTACTATTCTGAAGCCTCTGTTGCACCATGGCTAGCATCTCCTCTGCCGATTTTCCAGTAGCACGTACAATGAAAATATAGCCAAATTTGCTTTCATATTCTTTGTTCAGTCGTGTCAATTGTTGAAGTATTTGACTAGTCGCCGACCGGACACCTTTCTGCTCCTGATCGGCCCATTCCTTCGTGGTGGAAAATTTCTTTTGCAGATCACTTACATCCCCAATCCTGGGATGATGAGTAAAGGCCTCCAGCCAATCAAACCGCGTACAGGCTACCCAGATATCCCTGGCAGCGGCAAGTAGTTGGAGCTCATTTTCAAACGGCCGCTGGGCTGTCATTTGGCTAGCCCATCGTGATGACCCACAGCATTTGGCCAGTGCTGCTTTTGCCTTGTCCGCGGTCAGTTTGTTTAACTCATCAATTGTCATGTACTCATTTACTTTTGTAACCCCACAGCCTCAGCCGGCTAATGCCTCCATCCGGAAAGATGGTAAGTTTCAAGTGTGTGAAAGGACCACTTCCCAGAATCTCTTTTTCAAAAAAATGCTCCCGGTGGGCTTCCAGTTTTGATTCAGACAGAATAATATTCCATACGCGAGAACTTAAGTTTATTTCCGAATCGGCCACACATCCTTCCAACATGCACCTGTCAGGAAAGTTTCCTTTGAAGTAGTTTGTGTCAACCATGATTTTATGGATGGTGCCTTTGGTCCCAAGCCTGAGGATTACCCAGTCTTTGTTATTGGGTGTACGATTGCGTTTTGTTTCCCATCCGTCACCCATGTTTTCACTGCGGCCTGGCATGATCAGGTTGTCCATGTGGCTGAAGAACATGTCATTGCACTGGATCGCCTTGCCGCCGTTGAGCGCCGCGACCAGGTCTACTAATTCCGTATCCTTGACTTTGGTCCAATCTTTTTTCACCTCGCCATACACCTTAAGTCGTGCCACACCTCCATCAGGGTAAATATTGAGTCGGACATGACTCCACAATTGATCATTTTTTATTTCAAAGAAATGCTGGCTACCGGGATTGAGAGTTGATTTCGGCAGTATTTCCGTCCACGTTGCTTGACCCAGGTTATTATCAGTCTGGAAGCAAGCCTCCATGGAGCACTGGGGTGGATGATTGCCAAGAAAATGGTTAGTATCCACATCCACACCTTTTATGATGCCAGAGGTGCTCAATTTGACGATGCACCAATCGTGACCTGGCGTGCGCTTACGCCGGGATTCCCAGCCATCCATCCATTTACCCTGGTCTGTGTATTTATCCGGGATAAAAACTCCTCTGCCCGGCTTCAGCAGGTTCTGCATGGGGGCAAAAAAATCATCCGAACACACTATTGCCTTTCCGCCCAATTTTTCAGAAGCTAAATCGATCAATTTGGTAAATGCCGGTGCTTTTTGTGCTTCGCTCATATCATTTTCTCAACAGTAACTCTCCTTTATTCAACGCATGAAAGCCACTGGCTTTGAATACTAAGTTTCCATTCACATACGTCCTTTCAACCACACCGCTCAAGGTCATTCCAGCGTATGGTGTGATCTTATGCTTGTGTTCAATGCATTCACGGGTCACCAAAAACTTCTCTTCCGGATTCCAAACGACCATGTCAGCATCATAGCCTGGCTTAAGACTTCCCTTTCTATTGTCAAGTTGAAGAAATTTAGCAACATTATTGCTCATCAATACAGCAATATCCTGAATTGAAAAGCCTCTTTTTACTGCGTCAGTCC
>JAYWDR010000437.1:0-3732 GCA_043779735.1 Cyclobacteriaceae bacterium
AGGGCATATCCTTTCAGCTTATCTGTCACAAATGTTCGGATAGTTGTCTTATTGAATCCGAATTTCTCCTCAATGACAAAGATTGAGTGCCATTGGAACGGCAGTGTAAGCAGGTCTGAGGTGAGGATAAGTACGCCAAAGAACGTAAGGGCCAGGATAATTTCGTTGTGGAAATACTGTCGGAGAAATCCGTCAAGCATACCGAAGCCGCCGAAGGCAAGCATCAGCACCGAAATACTGATGCCAAAGGCTGCGTTGATGAAGCCAAAATTTGTCTTTGCCCTCTGATAGTCAAGTGATTTGAGATATTTATTGCGGTCGTAGAAGGTAGCGATTTCTTCGGGCAAGTCTTTGCGCTGGGCCTTCAGGTTGAGGTAGTCCAATACCTGGTTGAAAACATACGTAACTACAGAAATGCTAATAATCAAGTAAAGGATGATGGTAGACCCCACGCGCTACAACTCTTTTTCGGATGCCGCGTAGGCAAATCCAGCCCATTCTTTTGATTCCAGAATCTTGTGGTAAAGGGTTGTGGCCTTTTCTTTATCACCCCGGTAGGCGTACCAATTTGCCAGCCCGTACATCTTCGTGATGTCCAGTACGGATAATGAATCAGACGGTTTGTTGACGTTCACTAATTCTTCCGGGGTAATAATTCCTTTGTATAGCATAATCCTTCTGAAATAGGCGTGCTCCCGATCGGTATCATAGTCTGCTGTGATGGGCTTCAGAATATTTTCAGCCTTTTGTTTTTGATCGGATCTTTGATAAGCATCGTAAAGCCAATTTGTGGCGCCCACAATATTCCGGCCTTCATGGGTCCACGCCAGGGATTTTTCAAAGGCAATAGCCGATTGTCCGTAATCTTTCATCAGATAGTAGTAGAGCCCGATATGATACCATATCTGGTGTTGGTAAGAAGCATTGGGCTTTCCTTGGGCATCGTATTCCCACACTTCGGGTTGTGACCGGATTAATTCTTCTGCTTTGGTTAAATCCACAATAGCATTATCCAGCTGACGCAGTGTTATATAGCGATGGCCACGATTGCGCAAAAGCTTGAATGAAGTGGGATACTTGGCAAGTCCATCCGAAAAATTGGCCACTGCAAGTTTGTATCTGTAGGTGGCGACGAGTTGTTTTCCGATTTCCAGGTAGTCATCTTCTGTCAGCTCACTCTTGCTTTTGAAAATAGTTATGACGCTATCACTTTTTGCCAATGCGGCTGGTTCTGCCACTTTTGAATACAACGGTGTCCCGGAAAAGGAGGTTGCTTCAATGCCTGACGGCTCCGCCTCCTTTTGCCTGGAACAGGATACGAAAAACAATGTGGCGGCAAGTAGAATGAAAAGCCTCATAGTGAATTGGGTTATGGTTAATAATGATGGCTCAACCTATGAGCCGATTCAATGCATTTTCTTTCTTTTTAAAATTAAAGGTATCAAGCACTTCGGTCATCATCTTTGTTATCTCATCGTTGCAAAGATTTCCCATACTTCCTTCGTGTGTGTGCCTGGTTGTTTCTGAATGTGTAAATTTTCCTTCCTCGATCGCCTGGCCAATTTTTAGGTAGGCATCCCGGAAGGGGACCCCTTGAAGTACCAGCTTGTTCACCTCTTCCACACTGAACAAGTAATCATACTTGTTATCCCTAAGGATGTCGTCCTTGACCTCGATATTTGATATCATCAGATGAGCCATTGTCAGACATTCTTTCAGTGTTTTGAATGCAGGAAATATTTTCTCTTTTAGTAATTGCAAGTCACGGTGGTAGCCGGATGGGAGATTGGTAGTGAGTAAAAGAATTTCATTCGGCAACGCCTGGAGTGAATTGCACTTTGCCCGTATCAATTCAAATACATCAGGATTTTTTTTGTGAGGCATGATGCTTGATCCCGTCGTAAATTCTTCCGGGAAGCTGATAAAGGCAAAATTCTGGTTTAAGAATAGACACGCATCCATTGACAGTTTTGAAAGTGTCGCTGCCA
Organism: Cyclobacteriaceae bacterium; assembly: GCA_043779735.1. GTDB lineage: Bacteria > Bacteroidota > Bacteroidia > Cytophagales > Cyclobacteriaceae > ELB16-189. The sequence goes on from JAYWDR010000437.1 coordinate 1,989, forward strand.
CATTTACAAGTGACGAGGCAACGATGCGTTCACTCTTGCCACGTCCCATTTGTGCATAGACTACATTGTAATTCAGGTTGTCAAAGCCAAGCAGCTCTGTCGTCATGGTGCGGTTAAGAGGGAATGATGACCCATAGCCTGCTGCAGAGCCCAATGGGTTTTTATTCACCACTTTATAAGCAGCCTCAAGGGTCGTCACGTCATCGACCAGACTTTCTGCATATGCACCGAACCAAAGGCCAAATGAACTTGGCATGGCAAGCTGCAGATGCGTGTAGCCGGGAAGTAATTTGTCTTTGTGCTCTTCGCTCTTTAGGATGAGTAAGTCAAAAAGTTGTTTTACCCCACTGACGACCTCTTGAATTTCATCACGTAGAAATAGTTTGACGTCTACAAGCACCTGGTCATTGCGCGAACGACCGCTGTGTATCTTCTTTCCTATGTCTCCAAGCTTTCGGGTGAGGAGGAGTTCAATTTGAGAGTGGACATCCTCCACATCATTTTCTATGGTGAACTCACCTTTTTGAACTTGACGGTAAATATGCTTTAGTTCCTGGGAGAGGCTTGCCAGTTCAACTTTTGTCAATAATCCAATAGACTCAAGCATGGCGCTATGAGCCAGTGAGCCAAGCACATCATACGATGCAAGGTAGTGGTCCATTTCACGGTCCTTACCCACTGTAAATTGATTTACTTCCTGGAGTGAGTCTTTGCCTTTTTGCCAGAGTTTCATATTTATGCAAAGTTAAAAGTATAAAGCAGAACCACGTTAAGGGAATAACGTATTGCTTGATTGAACTTATGCGCCTGGTGTCTGATGAAGAGCTTCAAGTAGCAGGGTGTACTGCTCAATTCCCTCTTCAATCTCTTGTAGGAGGATAAACTCATCGGCACTGTGTGACCGGGCAGAATCTCCTGGGCCCATTTTGGCAGAAGGTACAGGGATAAGTGCCTGGTCAGAGGAGGTGGGAGAGCCGTATAATTTCCTGCCAATCTTTTTTCCAGCCTGAACCAATGGATGGCTCTCCCGAATTCCAGAAGGACGCAGTCTAAGTGAACGTGGAGTTACTATAGAGGCGACATTTTGTTTTACTGTTTCAAGGATTTCTTCAAGAGTGTAGGCTTCAGTTACTCTTATGTCCACAGTGAAGGCACACTCCGGCGGCACCAGGTTATGAGCTTGTCCAGCCTGTATGATAGTCACCGACATTTTCACAGTTCCGAGCATGGGTGATATTTTAGGAAATTGAAAGTTTTGAAACCACTCAATGTCTTTCATGGCCAGGTAGATTGCGTTTTCGCCTTCCTCCCGGGCGGCATGCCCTGCCTTCCCATGGCTAACGCAATCAAGTACCAACAAGCCTTTTTCTGCAATAGCCATGTCGGTACTGGTGGGCTCTCCGACAAGGACAAAATCAATGGGTGGAAGGTGCGACCAAACACTTCCAATTCCATTGACCCCGGAAATTTCTTCTTCTGCTGTAGCGGCGATAACCAGGTTGAATGTCAGATCGTGGCGCTCAAAGAATTGCAGAAACACGGCAATCAATGATACTAACGCTCCACCGGCATCATTGCTGCCAAGTCCGTAAAGTTTCCCCTCTTCGATACTGGGTAAGAAAGGATCTCTGGTGAATCCAGGATTTGGTCTTACTGTGTCATGATGTGAGTTGAGAAGTAGAGTAGGCTTGGAAGTGTCAAAATATTTATTCTTCGCCCAAATATTATTTCCCTCCCGTTCTGC
>JAYWDR010000438.1:0-3723 GCA_043779735.1 Cyclobacteriaceae bacterium
GCGGGCTACGTCGGGCACCGCCCGACACTTCTTCGTACAACATCCTCCAAATAAGTTCGACAATTGTACAGGCAGGGCGACTGCGCCCGCCGAAGCTCCGTCTCGGAGCGAAGGAGGGCTTCGCTTTGCACAATTCTTTTTCGAAACAAAGTTGTTTCGGCGGGCTCCGTCAGGCAAGGCCAGACCAGTTCTTCGATCATGATTTAGGTAAAAGTTCAAGAATTGTACAAGCCGGGCGACTGCGCCCGCCGAAGCTCCGCCTCGGAGCGAAGGCGGGCTTTCATTTAGATGTGCCTACTTCAAAGAAAAGTGTATGCAAGCATGTATCAGTTCAGCAAAGTGCCATCGACCTATCCAGATTGTAGAAAGCAAAGTCAAATTGTTACTTTTGTGACAAACTATTTAGTTATCTGTGGTCTGGTTTCGTGAATTTGGATGGGTAGAGATAGCGTTGGCCGTTAGCTTCGTCGCTTTCTACGGCATTTACCTGGCGCGTATCATCCGAATAAGCCGGACACTCAATACCCCTTATTCGTCTGTTTTCGCTAAGCTCTTGCTCCGCACTCTCTTCTTCGTGCTGATTATTCTTGCCTTCCTGGGCCCCTCCTACGGCGATTCAAAAAAGGAAATCAAATCAGTGGGCAAAGACATTATGATCTGTGTGGATTTATCCAAATCAATGGACGCCTTCGATATTCAGCCCAGCAGGCTTGAGAAAATAAAGTTCGAATTGAAAAAAGTGGTTGACGCTTTCAGCTCTGACCGGATTGGGATCATTATTTTTTCCTCTGAAGCGTTCATGCAGTGTCCTCTTACGTACGACCAAAATGCCCTGGACTTATTTATTGAAACAATGAATACCGGCCTAGTCCCCTCTTCGGGCACGGACTTCGGTCCGCCACTGCATATGGCATTGCAGAAACTTGAGGATCAGGAAGGGACGCGCACGAATCAAAAATCAAAGGTGATCATTCTGATCAGTGATGGAGAGGACTTTGGGGATGAAACAGACAAGTATGCACAGGATATTGACAAAGAAGATATCAAGCTCTTTACCCTTGGCATTGGTACCGAACGGGGCAGCCAGATCTATGCGGGGAGAGGCTACAAAACTGACCAGCAGGGCAACCCGGTTGTATCTAAACTTAACCCTTCCTCGTTAAAGAAACTGGCTAACCAGACGAGCGGCCAGTATTTCGAAATCAATGACGCTGGCAACGACGTGTCAAGACTTATCAGCACCATCGATAAGATTGAAGGTGAGACTCGCGACGCTCGATTTGTAGACGTTTCTGCGAATAGGTACTTTTATTTTCTTTTGGCGGCCCTTGTGCTGTTCCTACTCGATATCTTAATAAGCATCAGGACGGTGATCATATGAAGGGTACTCTCTTTCTTATACTTCTGAATCTAATAGACCCCAGCAAAATTGGGAAGGTAAATACTGAAAAATCGGAGGCTAAAAATGCATACCGGCGAGGTGAGTTCAAGAATGCAATCACACACTATAAAACGCTCACCGATTCTTTGGGCGTAAAAGAAGATGAGGTGACCCTGAATCTCGCTCACTCTTACTTTCAGCTGAACGACACCGTCAACGCGCAAAACTCCTATCTGCCACTCACGAATAGTACCAACCCTCACTTCAAATCAATCGCCAACCAACAAGTGGGTGTGCTCACTAACCGCCTGGGAAAATTTGAAGAGGCCCTAAACTATTTCAAGAATGCCTTGAAAGCCGATCCTTCCAACGAGGAAGCGCGTTACAACTATGAGATGGTGAAGAAGAAGCTCGAAGAAAAGAAAAAGCAGGAAGAGCAGCAGAACAAAGACCAGAAGAAAGACGACAAGGAACAGAAAGACGACAAGAACAAGGACCAGAAGGACAATAAAGAGAACAAGGACAACAAAGACCAGAAAGACAAAAAAGATCAGAAAGATCAGCAAAGCAAAGATCAAAAAGATCAAAAGAATAAGAAACAGCAGGAGAAGGAAAAACAACAAAAAGAAGAGCAACAGAAGAAGGAGCAGGAGCAGAAAGATGACCAAGCCAAAAATAAAATTCCACCTTCAGTTTCTGAAAAGCTAAAAGAGATGAAGATGAGTGAGGACAAGGCGAAGATGGTGCTGGAGGCCATGAAAAACCAGGAGGTTCAATATTTACAGCAGAACAAACGCAAAGCCACCAAGCCGAAGAGCAAGGGAAAACCAGACTGGTAGCTAATGCCAACGGCCATCAATAAAGGGCCAAAGGCTAAAGGCCCAAGACCAAATTTTAACTTTCAACAACATATAGGATATCACCACCACATAAAATCAACGAGTCATGAAAGAAGTATACATCGTTTCCGCCGTACGCACACCGATTGGCAGTTTTGGCGGATCATTGGTGGGATTTAACGCAGTGAAGCTAGGTGCCATCGCTGTGAAGGGAGCACTTCAAAAAATCAACCTTGACCCTAAAAGTGTCCAGGAAGTTTACTTTGGAAATGTAATTTCTGCCGGTCTTGGTCAGGCGCCTGCAACACAAGTGGCCGTGGGCGCTGGACTTGGTTATGAAATTCCGTGCACCCTGGTGAACAAGGTGTGTGCCTCAGGTATGAAGGCCATTATGCTAGGCGCTCAATCAATCATGCTGGGCCACAATGATGTGGTGGTTGCTGGCGGGATGGAAAGCATGTCTAACATACCCTATTATTTGATGAAGGCACGTTATGGCTTCAAGTACGGCAATGGCGAAGTGATCGACGGACTCGCTTATGATGGGCTCACAGATATCTATAACCATTGTGCAATGGGTGTGTGCTCCGACAATACGGCTAAGGAGATGAACATAAGCCGGCAGGATCAGGACGCCTATGCCATCACTTCTTACAAGCGATCGGCCGCAGCGTGGGCAGCTGGAAAATTCAAGGATGAGATTGTGCCTGTAGAAATCACAGGAAGGAAAGGTGATGTCACTCTTTTCGAGGAAGATGAAGAATATAAGAGCGTAAACTTTGATAAGATTGCAGGGCTGAAGGCAGTGTTCACTAAAGACGGCACAGCCACAGCTGCGAACTCATCCACCATAAACGATGGTGCAGCAGCGGTAGTGCTGATGAGCAAAGAAAAAGCAATTCAACTTGGCATCAAGCCAATAGCAAAAATTCTTGGCTTTGCCGATGCCGCTCAAGATCCAATGTGGTTTACTACGACCCCCTCGCTTGCGATACCAAAGGCACTGAAAACAGCTGGGGTGGATAAGAAAGATATTGGCTATTATGAAATCAATGAAGCCTTCTCAGCGGTAGCCATCGCCAATAACATGAAACTCAGCCTTGATCCTGCGAAAGTAAATGTAAACGGCGGTGCTGTTGCACTCGGACATCCCCTGGGTGCATCCGGCGCACGCATCACCATGACACTGGCAAATGTGTTGCGGCAAAATAATGCCACCATCGGAGTCGCTGCAATCTGTAACGGCGGTGGCGGCGCTTCAGCCATTGTGCTCGAACGACTTAGTTAAGGCCAAGAGCCAAGAGCCAAGGTTCAAGGTTCAAGGTTCAAGGTTCAAGGTTTAAGGTTCAAGGTTCAAGGTTCAAAGGTCAAAGGTCAAAGGCCCCGGCCAAACAGCAGTTGCCTTCTTTATATGGATATCCCAGAAACAACATCCCCCTTATCTTTGCGTTTACCCCCTATTAGAGGAACACCCATGATGCTTCGTTTCCTACTGGTCTTCCT
>JAYWDR010000439.1:0-3719 GCA_043779735.1 Cyclobacteriaceae bacterium
CTCGTAAGGGTTGGCTTTATGGTAACAATGCATCAGACATAGCTGGCTTTGCGAATAGTGCCGATCAGAGTACCAACACCCTAACGGACGAGACCAGTGATAACTCGACCATTGCGGCCTACGGCTATCTGGTTGACACCGAGCCGGACATTTTTAGTTACAGTTTCGGAGGCTATTCCGGCAGCTTTGTCTTTGATAATACGTTGACCATCCGGACCATCCTTTTCAGGGATATTAAGATTGAGTTTACATCTTATTCTGGCAGTGACAAGAGGATTATCAGCTTTAAGATCACCACCAACGAAGGCTATTCCTACACATTTTCGGATGTCACCGCTGTCTCAAGACTTGCAGAGAAGAATTCACAGTTGAACAACGTTTCCTTTTTAACAACAGATTATGAATTTTATAAAACGGCTGTATGGTACAATGCTGAATGGAAGCTCAGCCGCATTGACTCTCCCACTGGCGCCTACTTGACCTTCGCCTATGTTTATGAATCAACAAACTCCGAGCAACCGGTTAATGTTGGCATCTATAAAGTAAAGGATGCGACGACATTGGGCTCAACCGATTTGATCGTTCGAAGGCTGTACACTATTAAGGAGACCACATCCAGCAGATATATTTCAAATATCACTGCATCATCCGGTCCGAAAGCAGAATTCACCTACGACGATAATGCAAAATCGCTAATCAACATAACCATCAGGGATTTGCGCAAAGGATCTGGAAGCAGCGCCAATTTCGTAAAGGGATTCAATTTTGCTTATCAAAGTGTAAGCTACGTCTATGCCTATTCGCGACAATTTCTCAAATCGATTTCAGAATATTCGGGATGTGATCGGATGCCGCCATACACGTTTTCTTATTTAGGTTTAGGTATCGGGGACAACACTTCACTTCAATACCCAGGCAACAACATCGATTTTTGGGGATACTACAACGGAGCAAATAATTCCAATCTGATACCCAAGATATATATCTACCCGGCAGCATCCCTTGCTGACCGATATCGCTTTTCCCAAATTCCAAGCTACCAGGGCCAGGAAGTCATTCTTGATGGCGCAGACCGAAGACCGAACAATGGTGCAAAGCAGCTCGGCACGCTCAACACCATCATTTACCCGCAGGGCGGCTCAACTTATTTGGTATATGAATCCGACCGGTACTTTGATGCCACTACCAATCAATCCCTTTTGGGCGGAGGCCTAAGGATTTCTTCGATGAACTATACTGACGGGATGAACCCCTCCACAGTGATTATCAAGAATTTTGAATACAAAGACGCATCGAACAACTCTTCTGGCAGATTAATCTCAAAGCCTGTATTTGCGATGCCGTCTTACAAATGGAAAGACCCAGGCTACCCGAACAGTACAAGTACTTCCAATGACAAAACCTACAGTAGCCTTACGGGAGATGATATTTGGAAATTCCTGACAGTTCGTACAGAAATTGATATATCCTCATCTGAAACGACTCACGGCAACCCCATTGGCTACAAGGTAGTAACCGTGAAGCGTCCTGGTTCCGGTTCAGCCAAATTTGAATACTATATACCTGGGGTGTACGGAGAAACTTCAAACGGCGGCTGGACAGCAACTACCAATAAATTCGCCAGGGCCAACATTTCTCCGACTCCCAATATGGGCGTTGTGAATTCCGGTGGTGCCTGGATGTTCCCCAACTCTCCAAACCCCACGTTTGATTATGAAAGGGGGCTTTTATGGAAGAAATCGGAAAGCAATGCGCAAAACAAATTGGTGAGAAGCACTGAAAACACCTACCAGTATTTGTATGGGTCCGGGACGCAGGCTACCTCAGTCTCAGGATTGAAATATGATACGTATTCTCTCTGCGATGATATTTGGACTGCCAACAAGATTTTCTTTTACGGCAAGTATTCCCTTTTGACAAATGTGGATAAAGTTTTGAAAAAACAGACAGTCATTACCTATGATGCCAATGATGCAACGAGTACAAAATATATAACCGAATCAACAGAATACATCTATGGCAGTTCTAACCACAAACTATTGACCCAGCTCAAAAGGACCGGTGGCGATGGAACTATCTACACCAACAGGATCAAATACCCTAAAGACTATTCACACAATACAAGCAATGCAGAGCAGGCGGTGCTGATGATCGCCAACCTGCAGGACAATTTCCGTCACGGTATTCCTATTGAACAGATCAGCACGGTCAAAACTGGAAGTGACTCCACCCGCGTGATTAGCGGAAGCTTTGTAAAATTCGATCCGTTTGGTCTTGCCAAGCCCCTTGTAGAATCACAATGGTCGCTAAGCACGAAGGCCTCAATTCGCATTGATAGTTTTAAGAATTCCTCCATTGTCCTTCAGAGCAGCTACAAATTTGATTTCGATTCGCACTATGAAAAAGTGATGAAGTACAACGATTACCCAACCGCCTTCCAACCTTCATCGGGCATAGGGATAGATCGGCAAACTTTCGGAGCAGGGTATGGATACAATAATTCGCTGCCCGTGTTTCAGATAAAGAACGCATTGTTATCGCAGGCCGCATTCTCGGATTTTGAAGCTGCTACGGGCACCGAATTTACTTCTTCCACACCTTACTATGGTGCGGGCAGGACAGGAACCAATTCCTTCTATCCAGGTGTAATGCTGACGAAGGCATCCATTAGCAAGGCAAGTGTGAACAACTACATCTTGTCCTTTTGGATCAAGAGCAACGCTAGTTTGACTTTCTCGGTTTCTTTAAAAAACTCTCCTGGCAACTCAACTGCGACTTACTACACCGATAGTTTCAGTGTGGCCAGCACCGGAGGAAGCGACTACAAATACGTCCAGCAAATCATCCCGGTCACGGGTGTATCTCCTTCAAGTTTTAATATTGAACTTCAGGGGCAATCCCTGACCACACCTCCATCTGGCGGTTCGTCCTCAAGTCTCATTCCCGTGATTGATGACGTGGCATTTTTTCCTGAAAATGCGGATTTGGTCAGTTACACGTATCAAATTCCATATGGACCTGCCTCCGTTGCCAATGCCAATGGCACAGCTACCCACACAGTGTATGACAATATTGGAAGGGTCAGATACCTCCTAAATCAGGACAAGAATATTGTGAAGAGAAATACCTATAAGTTCACCGATGATAATGGTCCATCACTTGTTGCTGACTTCCCCGTCCCTGATATTATTTATGCTACCGAAGCTACCGCGTTCACTGCCACCGACAATCCTTGTTTGACCGATGTAACATACACATGGAATTTCGGAAGCGGAAATGTTACCGGCCAGTCGCAAACTCCCACCTTTGCAACCTCCGGCACCCAGTCGGTGACCTTAACGGTAACAAAATCTCAATACACTACAAAGTCGGTCACCAAAATTGTGACGGTGATCAATCGACCGATTGCCATCACCACTTGTGCTAAGGGCGTTCAGGAATTCAGCAGTTCAAACAATCAAACGGTTTCCAATTATTCTTGCTCCAGTATTTCTGACACCCCTCCGGCATATGGAGTAATATTTAAAGTTACATCAGTTGAATCAGGCTGCAGCGGTGGATGTACTTATAGATGGCAGATCAGGGACGTGGGCACTACTTCGTGGATCGATATAGGGACTAATTCTGATCAGTACACCTACCAGAAAGTGCTGGCTACCAGTCATAGTTTTGAAGTGATTTGTTCTGTAACCCATGGAGTAAGGACAGGCTCATCACCT
>JAYWDR010000440.1:0-3711 GCA_043779735.1 Cyclobacteriaceae bacterium
TCGCCACCGCGGTAGTCAATCTCCAATGAACTGTCTTGTCCATGAAAACGAAGGAACACCAGACTTTTTTTCCACTTGATTTCCTTTGCTCCAAAGCCTTCATTCATCAAATGAGTCTTCGCCCTATTAACCATTTCCCGGAGCAACTGCTGAAATTCAGGCAGGAATTTTTTCCAGGGAAGCAGGATTAATTTCTCTTCAAACCGTTCTACAGCGGCATGCCCAATACCATAGGCACTCAATAATCCTGCGTCGTAAGGCACCAGTACTTGCTTCATGTCAAGAATATCGGCCAGCGCACAGGCATGCTGACCACCGGCTCCGCCAAAACTTAGAAGAGTGAACTCTCGGGGATCGTAGCCTTGCTGCACAGAGATCTTCTTGATGGCCTCCGCCATTTTTTCATTGGCGATTTGAATGAGTGACTCCAAAACTATTTCTCCCCGGCTATCATTGCCCGTCAGTCGTTTTATCTTTTGTAACAGTTTGAGAAGCGCATCGCTTGATTTTGATGGATCCATTGGAATGGCGAAATGTTTCGAATCAAGCCGACCCAACAACACGTTGACATCGGTGATGGTGAGTGGGCCGCCCGCGCCATAACATGCGGGACCTGGAATAGCGCCCGCACTATGGGGCCCTACTGTGAAACGATGACCGTCAAAATCACAAATGGATCCGCCGCCAGCGGCAATAGTTTCAATGGCGAGTGATGGAGATAATATTTTGAACGAGCCCACGCGAGACTCGTAGCGGTAATCGAAGCGCCCGTTGTACAAGGACACATCGGTACTTGTGCCGCCCATGTCAAACGTGATTATCTTCGAAATGCCTGATCGCTCCGCCTGCCGGGCAGCGCCCACTACACCACCGGCAGGGCCACTGAGCAAACTGTCTTTAGGGAAAAATGAATCCGATCTCACAAGATTTCCGGCACTGGTCATGACACTCAGCTTCGCGCCAGATAACACCTCCCGAATACCCGACAAGTAGGTATGAATGATCGGGTCCAGGTAGGCGTTGGCGACACATGTTTCTGCACGGGGAAGAATTTTGATTTGTGAGGATAGTACATGGGATGCGGAGACATATTGAATTCCATGGGACCTCAAGCCCTTCGCCAGCGCTATTTCATGGACAGGATTTTTATAACTGTTAAGCAGTGCTATCGCCACCGATTCAACCTTCCGTGCTTTCAACAGTTGCGCAAGAGATTTGATTACAGTTGAATCCATTGGACGAAGGACACTGCCATCGGACTCAATGCGCTCATCCACTTCTAACGCAAGGTCATAAAGTTGCATGGGTTTGATGACATTGAGAGCGAATAGATCAGGTCGTTGCTGGGTTCCAATGAGCAGCAAATCGCGAAAACCTTTGGTGACAAGAAAAGCCGTTCGCGCTCCTTTGTGCTCCAGGATGGCATTCGTGCCGCGGGTGGAGCCCAGTTTCATTTCCATGGGAGGAAATTTTTTACCCATGGGGGTCGCCGTCAGCAAGCGCGCAGCAAGCACGGGCACCTCTTCAAGGGAAGTAATTTCAATAGTGAAGCCTTCCAGTTGCTGGGGAAAGGGTTGGACAAGATGAATTTGATTGCTTGCGAGGTCAACCGATTTTATTTTACTTCTGAAAGGTTTTTCGACGCAGCGAAACTCAAAATTTTCAAAAATGTCCTTCTCAACAGGCCAAGTCATTTCCAATTGTACGATATGCTCCCGCAACCGCTTCACCACCTTACCCCGAAGCACACTGCTGCTAAGCACCTTCAACCTTTTCATTTCAAAATTGGGCGTAAATGCGATGCAATCCGTAAAGGTTCCCCCTGTATCAATCCAGAGTTGCCAGTGCGGATGAGTGGAAGTTGACACGTTTTTAAATGCTTAGAAAATTATTTCAGGGCATTGGCATGGAAAGCACAATGGTCTTTTTCGACATTTTAATGCCGATTGCATGGCTAAATTCTTGCGATCCATCAGGGCGGTCTTTGAAGACTGGCTTCGTGTACAGCAGAGAATCTTCCCCTACTTTTTGTAAGTTATCGCTTACCTGACCTACATCCGCCCCGGTGACATACGCCTCCACTAGCCTTTTTTCGATCTCGCGCAGTGTGGAGTCATTTGGTATGATCGAATAAATTCTCACACCACGAGAGCGGGCTATCGAATCTATTTTTGAAGACTGGTGTAGAAACCTGTCTGTTGCCTCCACGTCTCTTACAACAGACAGCCCATAGGCCATGGCTGCTTCGTAAAGGTCGGCTTCGGAGACCTTCTTAATATCTTGGGTTGCCATGCCTTCGTGTAACCGCTTACGTTGTTCTTCACTGAGTTTTCCACCACAGGCAGCAAGGAGGAGACATGTAAAAAGTAAGTATCTCATGAGCTAATATCTGTTATGTGCAAGGCGTCAAGACCTTTACAGTATCGGCACCTTCCTTTTTCAAAAGTACATTTTCTTCAATAGAAAGAGCACTGTAACAGGTTTTAGAGAGGGGGAGGATTAACATTTAGTGCAAGGCCAGCGGAAGCCGTCAGTTTCCACCACGCTTAAGGGGGTGGATCAAAAAAGCAGGAGCATCTCAAGGCTAAGCAACAGTTAATCCGAACTGACTGCCAATTCGCAGGTGGTGTGCGAAGCGGTTTTCAAATCGAAGGGTGACAAAAGCATTTATTAGCTTTGCCCCTGATTTTACTGTATGATCGAAAAACTGGAAGAAATCAATCACCGCTTTGAAGAAGTAGGGCAGTTGCTGGGGCAGCAAGGCATAGTGTCTGACATGATGAAATTCACTCAGCTGAGCAAGGAATACCGCGACCTGGAAAAAGTGGTGATCATATACCGGGGCTACCGGTCCATACTGGAGGGGCTCGTGCATGCGAAAGAGGTATTGGAAAATGAAAAGGACCCTGAATTGCGGGAACTTGCCAAGATGGAGTTGGATGAGCTTACGCCGAAGCGTGAGGCAATCGAAGAAGAGATCAAGGAGTTGCTGATGCCCAAAGACCCCAATGACAACCGCAACTGTATTTTGGAAATACGCGCTGGAACCGGTGGTGACGAGGCGGCTATTTTTGCCGGTGACCTGTGGCGTATGTACCAACGATTCTGTGACCGCAAAGGACTGAAGATGTCGGCAATGGACGTAACGGAAGGAACTGCAGGAGGCTATAAGGAGGTGATCAGCCTGGTGGAAGGTCCAGGGGCCTTTGGAATCTTTAAGTACGAGTCGGGAGTGCATAGAGTTCAGCGTGTGCCTGAGACTGAACAACAAGGGCGGGTTCATACCTCAGCAGCATCGGTGGTGGTGTTGCCGGAGGCTAAAGAAGTGGATGTCACTATTAACCCTGCAGACCTTGAGTATAAGACGGCGCGGAGCAGCGGAGCAGGTGGCCAAAACGTGAATAAGGTGGAGACGAAAGTGCAGCTTACCCATAAGCCTACGGGTATTGTGATTACCTGTCAGGTAGAGCGTTCACAGCACGCCAACCGAGAGAGGGCACTGCAAATGCTGCGGGCGAAGCTTTATGAGATGGAGGTCGAAAAGCAAAATGCTGAAGTAGGCGCTTCCCGTCGCTCACAGGTGAGAAGTGGTGATCGTTCGGAAAAAATCAGGACCTATAATTACCCGCAGAGCCGCGTGACCGACCATCGTATTGGCTTTACACAACACAACCTGCCCGCCATTATGAATGGTGAGGTGGATGAATTCAT
>JAYWDR010000441.1:0-3695 GCA_043779735.1 Cyclobacteriaceae bacterium
GACCTGCCTTACGAAAGGACGTGTGAGAATTGAGCCGTCTGAGTAATCTATTTCTTGTATAGAAAAACCAGTCAGTCTTTTTGCCCTACCCTTGGAGAATGGCTTCGGGCGTTTTCTATCTTCTCACCATGTACCCCTTTGCACTTGTCTAGTTTGCATTTGCCAGGTTAGCTACGATATCATAATTGAATCTGACAAATTTGTAAATTTGTAGCGGGCAGCTTCTTCGGGTGTTCTGATGGCTGAAAGTCTTTCGAAGTACATCCGTGTAGTCTCATTCAGCCGCATCGGGGTTTGCCACGCCGCTACTTTATCCACGGCTCAGGCCAGATGGACGATGGCGTTAGTCTGCAGGGGTTCGGAGCCATGACCTGATGATCCGTGCGCTACAAGTTTTACGCCGCGTCCCATTTTTTCTGTCGTGGCCACAGCGGCATACTGAATTTTGCCTCCTGTTCGCGACACGCCTCCGCCTTCAGCAAAGCAGTACTCGGCCTCGATCTCCTGCCAGTGTTCACGTACCATAAAGGCAATACCATATTTCACGCTGCCTTCCTCGCCGGATTCAGCAAGAAAAATTATTTCCCTTTCCAGGGCGATGTTCATCCGTTTGATGATCAGCATGGTCATGAGGCTGCTACCACATTATCCTTGTCGTCAACAGTGCCGCGACCGTACACATACCCTCCTTCGCGGGTAGCAGAAAATGCCGGGTGTTTCCATTTTGAGGTATCGACATTGACAACATCCGTAATTGACCCCTTGCAATTGACCCTTCGTAATTTCTCCTTCGTAATTGATCATTCGTAATTCATTCCCCGTAATTCATTCCCCGTAATTGACCCTTGCACTTGCTCCTTCGTAATTGCTCCTTCCAATATTGGTCATTCGCAATTCATCCCTCGCAATTTGATTAAACCCCCTTTTTAGCCCCTTTTCAGCATCCCAATGACCGCAAAGCTCCCACGGTCTATTTGCGAAAAACGCAAACAATGACACTTGACCCACCCACAGTTGGCAGTCCTTGCCAAGGGTAGGTTTCAAGTCGAAAGTCTGAACGATTTCCTGCCATTTTTCCTCTCGCCGCTAGCGAAGATTGAAACACAAGCCGGCCTCCTTCATGGCAACCTTTCGGTCGTCAACCAAAAGAAGCGCCATGAAAACTCAAGCGAACCACAACGCATCAAAAATCCAGATCGCGAATGTTCTGAAGCAATCTCTGATGTGTGTAATACTTTTGTCATTCTTCCGCTGTGCGCCGCTTTCTTCAGAAATGCAAAGCGCCAGGTTGGTAGGAAAGAGCCAGGTGGAAATCACCCCAGGGTATTCCTCCATCCAGTTTGCACGCAGCGTTAATGCTGAAGAACGCAAGACCGAGTCTGTTGGAAAGCTGGCAGGGATGCAGATAGCCTATGGATTGTCTAAAAAAGTTGACCTCAGGTTCCGTTTTGAACACTTTGAGTACAAAGGTTTGACCGCCAACGTGTACTCCTTTGGTCCTAAGGTTAGTCTGATTAAGGACCGCGTTGCCTTGTATGTTCCACTGTGGTTTATCAACAACACGCCTGCACAGTTGCAGCCTACGATGCTTTTCACTGTTCCGATTATAGGAAACAAAATCGATTTCAATCCTTCTGTTAAGAGTATCCTTTCTTTGGGGGATATGCTCCTACAACCGGTATGATGGTGGCCTTCAACGCAGGCTTCAGCATTAGCAGTGACCTCTCCAAATGGGCCGTTCGTCCAGAGTATGGTATTGTTTATGACATGCAACAGAAGGCACGATACGCGAACTTTAGCATTGGCTTGAGCATGAACTTGTCCAGGTTCTTTGGGAAATAGACAGTTTATGCTAAACATCTCGCGCCGATCCCTGCAATCCCTGATTTCACATAAGTCCTGTTTACCCTGTCGTAATTGTTTCGTAACTCGTCATCGAATCCGTAATTCGTAATTTCTATTTCGTAATGCGCAATTGACCCTTCGTAATTGGTAATTGACCCTTCGTAATTGGTAATTGATAATTCGTAATTGGTAATTGATAATTCGTAATTGGTAATTGATAATTCGTAATTGACCATGAAACCTCTACTCCTCATCTCTGCATTCACCATCTTCACCCTTTGTTTTATTTCCTGCTCCGAGCAACGACCCCGCGTGCTGCTCTTTTCAAAATCGGTGGCCTACGAGCATGAGTCAATCAAGGCCGGTAGGGAAGCCATACTCTCTCTGGCTGCGAAAAACAATTTTGATGTGGACACAACGAGGGATGCCAATGCATTTACCGACGGGAATCTGAAAAAATATAACGCTGTCATCTTTCTTCATACCACAGGCGATGTACTCAACAATAATCAGCAGACGGACTTTAAAAGGTTTATTCAGGCGGGAGGCGGATTTGTGGGCATCCACGCGGCGGCCGACAGTGAATACGACTGGCTGTGGTACGGAAAGCTGGTGGGTGCGTATTTCAAAAGTCATCCCGCCATCCAGGAAGCAGTAGTTAGAAAGAACAAAGCGGATGGCTTAACAGACGGCCTTCCTGAAGAATGGAAACGAACGGATGAATGGTACAACTACAAAACTATCTCGCTGGATATCAATGTGTTGTATACCGTGGATGAAGCCTCCTACCAGGGAGGAGAAAACGGAGCGAGCCATCCCATCACCTGGTATCATGAATTCGACGGCGGCCGCGCTTTCTATATGGGCATGGGCCACACACCGGAAAGTTTTTCAGATTCTCTCTGCCTGAAGCTCCTCAATACAGGAATGGTATATGCTGCCACCAACAAGAAACCCGACTACCGCAAAGCGACAGCCTTACGCACACCGGAAGAAAACAGGTTTACGAAAGTGGTACTGGGCAACAACTTTTACGAGCCTACCGAGATGGCCATGCTGCCTGATGGCAGGATCATGTTTCTTGAGCGAAGGGGACGCGTAAAATTGTACGACCCGGGCACCGATTCCATCAAAGTCATCAACGAGCTGAAGGTATACACCACCTATGAAGACGGCATGATCGGCCTCACACTAGATCCTGATTTTGAAAAAAACCATTGGCTCTACATTTTTCATTCACACCCCGACAAAGCGGCCAATATTATTTCCCGGTTTACTTTTGTCGGTGATAAGTTGGATCTGAGTTCTGAAAAGGAAGTGCTGACAGTGGCCGTGCAGCGTGTTTCATGCTGCCACACGGGCGGCTCCCTGGCCTTTGGACCCGATGGAAATTTATACGCATCCACAGGAGATAATACGAGTCCGTTTGAATCGGATGGCTATAGCCCGGCCGATGAACGGCCTGACCGTTACCCCTTCGATGCGCAAAAGTCGTCTGGCAATGCCAATGATTTGCGAGGAAAGATTTTGCGTATCAAGCCGCAGCCGGATGGAACGTACACCATCCCGGAGGGCAACTTGTTTCCGAAAGGCACACCCAATACCCGTCCTGAAATCTATATCATGGGATGCCGCAATCCGTACCGCATTTCCGTCGACCAGAAAACCGGCTATCTCTATTGGGGTGAAGTGGGACCCGATGCCGGCAATGATGACGCCCAGCGAGGACCCAGAGGATATGATGAAGTGAACCAGGCCAAAGGAACAGGTTTTTTTGGCTGGCCGTATTTTGTCGGGAATAACTATGCCTACGCTAAATATGATTTTGACAAAAAGGAGATCGGAGCGAG
>JAYWDR010000442.1:0-3687 GCA_043779735.1 Cyclobacteriaceae bacterium
TTTTCCAGTAACACACCCTTCCAGCCTATGGCGTTTGGCCTGGTCCAATCTCCATAAATTCTTTTAAAGGTCGGTGTTCCATATTTCGCGATTTCCTCCATCATTCCCTTTACATTGGAAAAAGGAATATTGTCTGCGTCAATGAGGACTGCGATGTGTACGTCTTTTGAGTTCTTCATAATAGAAATTAATTCAGAATGGTGGATAAAGCAGGGTATGCACTTGAACCTAATTGGAATTCTTGCCGAAATTTACGCGAAATGTTTCTTCCGCCCGGAATGGGCGCCCATCGAAAGTTAATCCTTCAATAATGACCCTGAATTGCCCCGTATCGTCAGTGGCCAGAAATGAGAAAGAGGCTTCTCCTTCAAGGGTGGTGGCTAGGTTCGGATTCCAGAATAGGGTGGATTGCATGCGCGGTACCCGGTTGGTTTTTGCCTGCCACGATTTTAGCGCTGATGAAAAAGCTATTGGCTTCGTGAGCCCTGGGGCGAGGAAGTAGGACCCATTTCTGGATACTTTGGCGGCGTTACCAGGTATTTTTGTTTCTACCAGCACCAGACCGTTCTTGCCTAGCGCACTTAGCTTGGAGAGTTTATCGCCTTTTGTAATCAACTTAATCTTATCTACGTTCACTGGCTTCAAATTTAAGAAATAGTCTGAGTCATCGGTCAGCACTCCGTCAATGAGAAAGGTCGGACTTTCTTCACCGTTGGTTTTACGATCGGGCAGGTACATACGCAACACGTCCTTTCCGTTGTGCTTGCGGTTCTGTAGCCATGGAATTATTTCATGGACTGTCTCTTGCATGGTCGGGAATATGGTGAAGTCATCCAGGTCTATTTCAAACTCGGCACCCCACAGTTCATCCTCCATACTTGCATTGGGCCCCGCCTTTTTGGTTATCAAGTCACTATTCATCCGGTCAAAGAACTGATACGAGTTCGTGACCAGGTTTTTCTGACCGGCATAATTGAAGTAAGGGTTGATTTTACTCGTCGATATGCCGGGGGCGACGGCGGAGTAGGAGATTTTGTCCTCGCTCAGGGTTATGGAAGTATTCATTAGTTTCTTGCCGTAACGTTCAGCACGGTAAAAAATTTCCTCCTGGTCGTAGAAATCAAACAAAAGTGTGCCGGTAAAATCCCCTTGTTGATTGGCTTCAAACTCATACACATCGTCCGTCGACTGAAGGTAAAAAGTTAGATTTGTTTTGTCGGTCACGCCATCTTGTGACAAGGCACCACTGATCCTTCCGTTCAGATGCTGATAGCCTTCGAAAAAATGACGCGGTTCTTCCGGTGTCGTAAGTAATTGCTTCCAAGTGTACCAAGGCCACGCCTGGGAGATAAGGAATAGGTCTGCCTCTGGACTATCTGAATTGGGGCTTGGTTGTGAATCGTCTATCGCAACATTGCAGGTTCCCCAAAGGTAGTCCTGTATCTTATTGTTGCCTGTAACTGTTTCCGTAAACAAATCGTCATTGTAAACAGTTACTGACATTTGAGACAAGATGGGTTTACCAGTCTTGTCGTGTACTGATACACTGCACTTTACCTCTTCCCGGGTAACAGCTTCAGGTTTTAATAGTGAGATATTCAATTGAATTGCATTGTCTTTGCGTGTGTACAACATCCTTGACACCAATACATCGCCATTGTTGCGGAGCAATGTCAACAAGGACAATCCAGGAGGAAGCTCTTCGGTAGGGACATTGACGGTCACATACTCCAGGTCCCCAAACTGCACCAGCGCTGAATAGTAAATTGCACCGTGCCCACTTACAAGGAGGTACACACTTTCCTTGCGAAGGAGTGATTGTGCCGATGCTTGTAGAATAAGACGGTGCATGGTGTTCTTTTCTGTGTTCGATGTAAGCAGGATAGCAACGCCGTCACTTTCAGCAGGAGCCAGATTGACCACATGTTGGCCTAGACCCGCTCTATATCTTTTGTCATTTTCTGGTGTGATATAGAAAAAGCCGTACCCGTAGTTGCCGATGTTAAAATCAGTCACATAGTTGCCTTTTTCGTCTGTGACAGTTCCTTTCCCGGCATTGGGAGATGACAATACAACGACTTTGTTCTTCAGCCCTCCAATCAATTTACCCCCCTCGGCGAAATACTCCAATTCTACCTTTGCTGGGACAGACTCCACGTTATGTTCTCCCGCGATTTCAATTACGCCGGTAAAAAATAGTGAGTAACTAAAATTTCTCATCCAGTCACAGTACGCTTTTACACGATATTTCCCTGGGGCTATGTCAGCCGGAATAATAACCTGATTTCCGTCCCAGCCATTCTTGACCCTGAATTCCTGATGAAGCGTAATTTCACCCTTATGATTGATTAGGTCTAACATCAGGATTTGTGATCCTTTGATGGGAAGCATTTCCTCAGCCGTGACAAAGGCCGCCCTGAAAAAGGCAGTATCACCACGGGCATACATGGGCTGATTAAAAAATAAGTGGACAACAACAGGAGGAGTTGATGAATAAAATGATTCAAGTTTCTTCTGCCAGCCTTCTACCACTGTGTCCTGGCCAAAGACAGGGGTAGAAAAGACAAACAGGCAAAGTACTAGCGAACGTGTCATGCCTTTACCAGAACGGTGGCTTTATATTTGAAGAATACTTTTCCAAAGTGCGGCAATCATTCTTTACAGAATCAATATATTGGACTTTTGCTGGAACATCAAACTGTGTTAGCTCAACAGACTTACGCGTAATAGATGAAAAGGCGACTACGCCAAATACCTCTTCGTTGGCATTGGTAGTCGAGTTAACGTTCCCCCGGATCTTGATGGCATTTGGCTGAAAGATATTGTTGGCGCCTGACTGTTGGGCACTAACCAGTTTCCAAAAGGAATACACAGACTCGGATAGACTCACCTGCTGGACTTCGAAGTGATATTTCTTGTAAAACCGACGTCTGTCAACAGGAATCTTGTCCAGAAACACACTGTTAAATTGGTTGTCGCTGACAAATTGGTTGTTTGAAACTTTCGCGATGCTACTGTATTCAGAGACCCAGCACGAGCAACAGGTGCACAGGCCGTCTGGTGCGAAAACGGCGCTGCAGGGGAGCGGATCCGCCGCAAGGGTCCCTCCGAAGGGAGTGGATATGACTTTCTGGTGTAATTCTGGAAAGGACAGAACTTCATAGATACCTATCCAGCGCCATCGGTATAAGTTTGGTGACTTGTCCACACCCGCTGCATCCATGTACATACCAAACGAGTCCTGGGGTTTTGCGGGATCATTATGGTTGATCGAATTTTCCATGAATTGCGGCGTAAGATGAATGATTTCTCCGGCAGGATAGAGTAGCTGCGTTTCGGATTCATATGCTCGCCCGTCAGTCAATACGATTTTTAACGAGTAAGACCTGCCCAGCGTGGCATGCCAGGTGCCAGGAGTAGTTTTGTAGATTCCTGGTGTTGACTCCAGCAATTGGATGATGGTTCCCAAATCATCGCGAATGGTTAATTGTGCTCCGCCGACATAGCTAAAGTTAAATGGGTCATCGGTCAGAGTGGCAGACATCACAAGCGTGACGGTGTGTGGTCCTGGCTCATCGGTAATCAATCCATCCACAACAAGTTTCGGGGTTATTTTCTGTGTAGGCACAGGGTAAGGCTCAACGCATCCGCCTAGAAGAAAAAACAAAACAATGACTACCACTTTAT
>JAYWDR010000443.1:0-10334 GCA_043779735.1 Cyclobacteriaceae bacterium
ATCACCAGGAACATAATTGAAAAGAAGGGCATTACCATCACGAGCCAAAACCCTCCACAGATTGATCCGAAGGGGTACTACTTGAAACGAGTAATACTGGAATGAAAAAAATTAACCGCGGAGGCGCAAAGACGCTAAGGAATACAAATTGTTATAAAATGAATTTCTTTGCGCCTCAGCGCCTCTGCGGTTAATATTCTTAAAGTAATGGTTTTAGTGCTTTAATAAATGCGTCAATATCACCCCTCGTAACAAACATGTGACACGAAATCCTTATCGCATTGTATTTCGATAATAGCTTTACAATGATATCCTGTTCTTTTAGTTTATTGTAAACATCATCATTCTTAGCTTTTTCAAGACTAAAGCTGACAATGCCCGTGGATAAGGAAGCTACTTCGGGGCTGATGATTTTGAGTCCTGCCAGTTTCTTTAGTTCTCCCAGGCAATAATTTCTAGTCTCCAGGCAGCGCTGCTGGATTTTTTCCATTCCGATCAGGTTGATCCAATCAATGGCTGTCCCCAAGCCAATGATTGTCGCTACGTTTCTGGTTCCGGATGACTTGGTATAGGTCGCAAAACCGGAAGAGGAAAATACCGGTTTCACCTTGTCCTGGAAATTTTTCTTGAAATAAACGAAGCCTGTTTCCTTGGGTCCCATCATCCACTTGTGGCCGCTGGCTGCGTAGGCATCAACGCCAAGGGCCCTCACATCCACCCGGGTCAGTCCTGGAGCCTGGGCGCCGTCGGCGATGAGATAGATTCCTTTGGCTTGTGTTGTTTTTGAAATTTCTTCCAACGGCATCAGCATTCCTGAGCTGGTATTGACATGACTCACCATGATCAGTTTGGTCTTTGCTGTGATGTTCTTCTCAACGGTTTGAATCACCTCCTCACGACTCAGGGAAGGTAAGGGCATGTCAAATTTCCGAAGAACGGCTCCTTTGTGCTGGGCCAGGAATTCCAACCCCACTTCGCCGCCGCCGTGTTCGTCCGTGGTGGTAAGGATCTCGTCACCCTTGTTCAGGTGGAGTGACTGACCAATCAGGCTCAGTCCTTCCGTGGTGTTTCGCGTGATTAGGATTTCGTCTACTTCGGCATGAATAAAGTCGGCCACCTTTTTCCGTACTGCCTCCATTTGGTTGCCGAGAGGACCCCAGTTTTCTGATACCGGGTTCATCTCCAGTTGCCGTACGAGGGCGCTAACAGTATCCATCACCATTAACGGACTTGGGCCAAGGCTTCCGGTATTCAAGTAGATCCGGCTTTCAGGGATCAAAAGCTGCTTCCGGACGAGTTTGAAAAGGTCATCATCGTTAGCTACATTGAGAAGTTCACCTGGAAAGTTGTTTTCTTGATAGGTGTTTCCAAAACCGAGATGCGGCAGGGTAGTGATACCGCCCAACAATCCAGCCGCTTTGATAAATTGTCTTCTTGAAGTCATCATACAAGATAAACAGCCTGACCGGTTATAGCAATCAGGTTTCTTAGGCAATGCCTTCATGACCGCACATACCGGTTGATTCCCGCTGAGAGCAGATATCATTTGGTCCTTTGCCGGTTTTAGTTACCTTTTCCAGAACCTTAATTTTCTCACCATGAAACGATTCAGCTTTCTACTTCTGTTTTTAACCGGCCTTGTGACGCCATTGATGGCACAGACGCCGCCGCCTACAGGAATCACCTATGATTCAAAATATTTCGACAAACTCAAATGGCGGAACATTGGTCCATTACGTGGCGGACGATCACTGGGCTCTTCGGGAAGTCCTGGCCGTCCGAATGAATACTATTTTGGAGCGACAGGCGGTGGCTTGTGGAAGACTACAGATGGAGGGCAAGAATGGGCAGCGGTGACCGATGGGCAGATATCAAGTTCGTCCATAGGAGCAGTGGCCGTAGCAGAAACCAATCCTGACATTGTATATATAGGAGGAGGCGAGACCGAGCTTCGCGGAAGCATAACGCAGGGCGATGGGATGTACAAAACCACGGACGGAGGAAAAACGTGGAGATCCCTGGGACTGAAAGAGACCCAAGCCATCTCGCGCATACGCGTTCATCCTACCAATCCCGATATTGTATATGTGTCTGCACTCGGTCATCCCTATGGTGACAACGAAGAGCGAGGTGTCTTCAAGTCTATTGACGGCGGAAACACTTGGAAGAAAATTTTATATGTAGGCCCTAAAGCGGGCGCAGCTGATTTGATTATTGACAGAACGAATCCCAAGATTTTATATGCCACCACGTGGCAGGTATATCGCAAGACCTGGAAAATGTGGGGCGGCGGGCCGGATTGTAAATTATGGAAGTCTGAGAACAGCGGCGAAACCTGGAATGAGCTGTCGAAAAATCCCGGCATGCCGGAAGGACCGTTGGGAAAAATAGGCATTACGGTGTCCCCGGTGGATAACCGACGCTTGTGGGCCATCGTGGAAGCCAACGACGGCGGCGTGTATCGAAGTGATGATGCGGGAGCTACGTGGAAGAAGGTTAATGATGAGCGAAAACTTCGCCAACGTGCCTTCTATTATTCACGTATATACGCTGATCCGCTCGATCGGGAAACGGTCTACTGTTTGAATGTTGATTTTTTCAAGTCTACAGACGGCGGCGTAAAATTTGACCAGATTCAAACCAAACACGGTGATTACCACGATATGTGGATTGATCCCAACAACGCCCAGCGGATGATTGTGTCTGATGATGGTGGCGGCATTGTGTCGGTCAACGGTGGCAAGTCATGGACAGACCAGGATTATATTACCACGCAGCTTTATCATGTCACCACTACCAATCACGTACCATACCATGTTGTGGGTGCGCAGCAGGACAACTCTACCATCGCTATGCCTAGCGATGGTTGGGGCCATGCCGATGTGTTAGGGGCCTGGGGTTATGATGTAGGCGGAGGTGAGAGTGGATACATTACCTCCCATCCCCTAAATCCGGATATTTTTTATGCGGGAAGTCAGGGAGCCTTGCTTACAAAATATGACCGGACCACGGGACAAATGCGGGACATCCAGGTTTATCCCCGATTCTTCTCCGGTGAGCCGGCCAGTGAATTACCGGAACGGTGGCAGTGGACCTACCCGATTGTGTTCTCGCCACTGGATCCTAAGATTTTATTCACTTGCTCCCAGCACGTCTGGAAAACTATCGATGATGGTCAGAGCTGGGAGAAGATAAGTCCGGACTTGACGTATGCCGATCCTGAAACACTGGGAGTTTCCGGCGGTATCATTACCCGCGACATGAACGGGCCTGAAATTTATGCCACCGTGTTTGCCCTCGCGCCTTCCTTCCACGATGTGAACACCATCTGGGCAGGATCTGATGATGGGAAAATCCAGATCACCCGGAACGGCGGCAAGAACTGGACTGATATCACGCCTAAAGATTTACCAAAGAATTCTGTCGTGGCCATTATCGATGAATCAAGGCACAATGCAGGCACGGCGTATCTGGCCGCATTCCGCTACCAGGTTGATGATCGTCAGCCATACGTTTTCAGAACAAAAGATTACGGCAAGACCTGGGCGAAGATTGTCACAGGAATAAAGGACGGACATTTTTCGCGGTCCGTTCGTGAAGACCATGTTCGTGCGGGATTATTGTTTTTGGGAACGGAGCATGGCGCCTATGTTTCTTTTAACGCTGGCGATAACTGGCAGCCTCTCCAACTCAATTTACCGGATACGCCAATCAGGGATTTGGTGGTCAAGGACAATGATGTGGTATTGGGTACCCATGGCCGCGGGTTTTGGATCCTGGATGACATACAACCGTTGCGGCAGTTAACCCCGGAGGTCATGAAACAAAGCGTTACGTTGTTTCAGCCGGGTGATGCGATCCGGGGAGTAAATGATGAGGTGTTTCAATATTACTTAAAAGACAAGGTGGATACGGTGAAGATAGAAATTCTGGATGCACAAGGGAATGTGGTGCGAACGTTCAAAGGCGATAAGCCTGAATACAAACCCGACCCGAATATTCCACGGTGGGAGCGGGAACCCGCGAAGCCCACTACGGCGGCAGGGCTCAATACTTTTTCGTGGAACTTGCGCTATCCGGGAGCCACGGTTTTTGATGGTATGATCTTATGGGGAGCCAATCCGAAAAGTGGCCCCAAAGCTCCCATTGGAAAATACCAGGTTCGGTTTACTGCGAATGGTTATTCGCAGACCTATCCATTCGCAGTTAAAATGGATCCTAACCTGAAAGGCATTACTGAGGCTGATCTCAAAGAGACATTCGACGTAGCCATGAAGATCCGCGACCGGGAGAGCGCTGCCAATGAAGCGGTGATTCGCATCCGCGAGATTAAAAAGCAGATGGATGCAGGATTAAAGGAGACTTCGGATCCGACGATTACTGCCTATGCAAAAGATTTGATGGCCAAGCTTTCAGTTATTGAAGAAGATCTTTATCAAGTAAAAAATCGGAGCGGTCAGGATCCCCTCAACTTCCCTATCAAACTTGGCAACCGTATCTCCGCGGTGCGACGAAGCCTGGAAACCGGCGAGGGTAAACCTACCGCAGGCGTTTACAAGGTATTTGAAGAACTAAGCAAGGAGTTGGACGGGCATCTTGCCAAGCTGGACAATACTTTAAAGGCAGGGATTGACGGACTTAATCCTATGCTGATGAATAAGCAGATGAAAGGGATTATTGATATGAAGAAGAAGTAGAGCATTCAATGCATTTTAAATAGGCTTCGGTAATTCAGCAGAAGGTCCTCGGCGAGACAAATGCTTATATTCGTATGAAACAACCAAAAAAGGAGGTGATATGGGGAATTATCCAAGTATTTTCAATGATGTGATCGGGCCCGTCATGCGCGGACCATCCAGTTCGCATTGTGCTGCGTCCTTGCGCATCGGTAGAATTTGCCGCGATTTGATGGATGGCCATATTGAAGAAGTGCTCATTGAATTTGATCCGAACGGATCACTCGCTACTACTCACAAAGGTCAGGGCTCTGACATGGGACTTTTTGGCGGCTTCCTCGGCTGGGAGGCCCATGATGAAAGACTGCCTGACTATAAGCAGGCCATTGAACAAGCAGGCATTAAAATAAAGATTGATATCCTTGACATTGGTGCTGAACATCCCAACACCTACCAGATCACTCTGAAAAATAAGAATGAGACGCGATTGCTTACTGCCATTTCTACTGGTGGCGGTATGATTGAAGTGATTAAAATTGACGGTGCCGCAGTGGCCATGGCAGGTGATTTTTACGAAACCCTGGTGTATGTTACCACGGCTGCAAAAGCATTTGAATTTATTAAAAAGACAATTCCGCACGATGATTTAGTTCTTCATGAAGGAGATGCCCAATTTATTGAGGTAAAGTCACAGCAATTTCCGACGGCGGGTTTGCTGGAGGAGTTGATGGCTGTAGAGGGAGTGGCTTCTATCAAGAAAATTGCCCCCGTTCTTCCTGTTCTTTCCAGGAAAAATCTGGAAGTACCCTTCATCACCAGTGAAGAAATGCTTCACTACAATCAAAACAAGAATTTGTCATTATGGCAACTAGCCGTGCACTATGAAAGTGCGCGAGGTCAAATCACCCATGATGAAGTCTTTGAAAAGATGCGTGCCATCGTGAAAATCATGCAGTCATCGATAGACCTGGGATTGAAAGGAACAAAATATGCCGATCGGATTCTGGGCGCACAATCGGTCAATTTCAGGCAGCAGATGGATGAAAAGAGATTAGTAGCGGGTGATGTGCTCAACACGGTAATATTGTATGTGTCGGCGATGATGGAAGTGAAAAGCTCGATGGGTGTTATTGTGGCGGCACCAACGGCGGGATCGTGCGGCGCTTTGCCTGGCGCTGTGATCGGTACGGCGACCATTTTGGAGCTTTCTCAAGATGAGATGGTGAAAGCCATGCTCGCCGCTGGTTTGATAGGAGTTTTTATTGCTGCTCATGCCACTTTCGCCGCAGAGGTTGGTGGTTGCATGGCAGAATGCGGCTCAGGATCAGGTATGGCGGCCGCCGGAATCGTAGAACTAAAGAAGGGAACGCTTGATCAGTCGCTGGCCGCCGCTTCGATGGCGCTACAATCCTCGTTGGGTATGATATGCGATACGATAGGCAACCGGGTGGAAGCTCCATGCCTAAGTCGAAACGTAATGGCGGCCACCAATGCGATATCGTGCTCCAACATGGCACTCGCGGACTATGACCATTTGATTCCACTCGATGAAGTAATTGAGACTATGAAAAAAGTAGGAGACACCATTCCCAACACCTTGCGATGTACCGGCCTTGGCGGACTAGCCATTACAAAAGCGGCAAAAAGGATAGAGGCCATGCTCGATCAAAAGGAACAAGAGGGTCAGGCTAAACGCTTTTATAAAGTCTGCTAGAATCAAGTAACAATGAAAATACTCCGTCTGCTGCTGCTGACTGTGTGCGTGGCGCTATTTCTCTCCGGCTGCAATAAGCCAGACAAAAAATTCACTCTCGCCATTACGAATGCAAGAATATGGACTGGCAATCCAGCGCAGCCATGGGCGCAAGCCTTATTGGTGTCGGGGGATACGCTTTACAAAATTGGAAGCACAGAGGAGCTCGCTGGTCAGATCGATGAGGCATTGCAAGTGGTCGACGCGGGAGGCAGGTTGGTGGTCCCCGGTTTTATTGATTCTCATACCCATACCATCATGGGAGGGCACCGTCTCTCTTCGGTCCAGCTGAAAATTGTCAGTACCAGGAATGAGTTCATCACTGCAATTGCTAATTATGCGAGGACGCTCAAGCCCGGTGAATGGATTTTGGGCGGTGACTGGGACCATCAGCATTGGGGCGGTGAATTGCCAACACATGAGTGGATCGATTCGGTAACAAAAAATAACCCGCTTTGGCTCGAGCGGAGTGAAGGCCATAGTGGGCTGGCTAACCAGTTGGCATTGAGTCAGGCAGGGATAGTGAAGTCGACTCCCAACATAGAAGGCGGGATGATTGTCCGTGACAAATCCGGCACACCCACCGGCATTTTGAAAGACAATGCCATGGTTTTTATTTTCAAGGCCATCCCGGACTTGTCAGAAGCCCAGAAGCAGTTGGCCATTGAGGGCGCCATGACCTATTATCTCAGGGAAGGGGTCACCTCGGTGCACCACATGATTGAGCCGCATGAGAGGAATTTAGGTGGAGTGGCCACCGACTATGCCGCGTTCAAAAAAATGCACGATGAAGGTAAATTGAAAGTACGATTCTATATCGCAGAGCCGTTTACTGATTGGGAAATTGTAGCCGCACGGATAAAAAAGGAAGGCACAGGTGATAAATGGTTAAAGACCGGTGCTTTGAAGGGATATGTTGATGGGGCCATCGGATCGCACTCGGCATTATTTTACGAGGATTACACCGATAAGCCCGGGTTTAAAGGGAGCCAGGTAAATAAGGATGAAGATTTATATAATCTGGTCAAGAGCGGTGATCGGGCAGGTCTGCACATTTGTATTCATGCCATTGGAGACTTGGCGATCAACAAGGCGCTTCGTGTTTTTGAAGCGGTGGGAAAAGAAAATGGAACCATCGATCCGCGCTTTCGGATTGAACACACCCAGCATCTTGCATCGGCAGACATTTCATTCATGAAAAAACTCGATGTGATCGCCAGCATGCAGCCATACCACGCTATTGATGATGGGATTTGGTGCGAGCAGGCCATTGGTCCGGATAGGATCAAGACTACGTACGCGATAGGAAGCTTAATGAAGGAGGGCGTGCATGTGGCATTTGGCAGCGACTGGTTTGTGGCGCCGCCGTCACCGTTGAAAGGAATGTTTGCTGCTGTCACGCGCCGTACACTGGATGGCAAGAATCCAGGTGGTTGGGTGCCGGATCAAAAGATAGGACTTGAGGAAGCTTTAAGGAATTATACATGGGAAGGAGCGTATGCATCCTTTGATGAAAAGATCAAGGGTACACTGGAGCCTGGCAAGCTCGCTGATATGGTCATCCTCGAGAAAAATATTTTTGAAATCGATCCGAAAGATCTCTTTGATGCGAAAGTGGATGCTACTATTGTGGGAGGGACGATCGTGTATGACCGAGGCAGGCAATGGAATAAGTAGGGAGATGGAAATTGTCGACAAGTTAAGAATCGCTGTCAAGGTGATAAAATAAGTTATCTTTGTCTAATGGAACTGTCTGCCAAAGAGAAATTAGTGCTTCAACGTTTCTTTGCTGGTAAGCCGGTACGAAGGGCTTACCTCTTTGGTTCTTATGCGCGTAACACCGCTATCCGAAACAGCGATCTCGACATCTTGGTTGAACTTGATCATGCGGAACCGATTGGAATGAAATTTTTTTCCTATCAGTTGGAACTGGAAGAACTCCTGAAAAAAAAAGTAGACCTTGTGAGCAGCAATGGACTTTCCAGACATGTCAGACCCTTTGTGGACAGGGATAAGATTTTGATCTATGAGGGAGGGGATGACCGATAAGGTAAGGATTGCTCATGTCCTTGATGCAATCAGAGAAGTTGAAACGTATCTCGATGGCGTCTTCTATGATGATTTTCTGGCCAACTCGGAGAAGCGATATGCCACTATTAAGCAAATTGAAATTATTGGTGAGGCTTGTGCCAGAATATCCGACGTATTTAAGCTCGAACACCCTGACATGGTTTCAGAAATATTTCCATACATGAATACTTCGGTGTTGACATTCAGATCGTATGGGAAATTGCCAAGAATGACTTGCCCACTTTGAAACGGCAATTCATCGAGACCGAGTTGAAATAGCCGCCAGGATCACTTTTCTTTTATCAGGATTCTTTGACCGATGGCTGTTTGAATCAGAATTAGACTATCCTTCAATTTGAATGAGGCACCTTCGACGGTAAACTCATCAAAGATATTTTCAAGAATAAATTCACCTCCTTTTTCGCTGGCAATGCTTACTTCGCGGACTTTGCCATTCACACGATTGGCCGAAATCAGGAATGCTCCTTCTGTCCTGAGGCTCCTGAAAGAAACATTTTTCCATTGATCAGGCACAGCAGGAAATATCCTGATGATTCCGTCATGACTTTGCAGCAGCATCTCCTGCACGGCTGAAGCAAAAGCGAAATTTCCTTCGAGGGTGAATGGCCGGTATCTGTACTTGGAGAGTTTGCCCTCACACTGGTCTCCGTTTACGTGGAATCCGTTTGGAAGACAAAAGCAAGTAGCAAATTTCCTTAAGGTCTCAGCAGCTTTGGATCCCTCCAGCATGCGGGCGTACATGTTGGCCTGCCAGCTGAAGGAATAACCCACCCAAAAATCCGTGCCCTTTTCCTCCAGCAGTTTCATGGAGGCATCAATTATTTTCTTGTCGGTGGGGTTCGTATAGTTCAACACTCCTAACGGATGAAATCCCATGAGGTGTGAGAAGTGCCGGTGCGATTCCGGATAGGGAATTCCTGGCGCCAGTGAGAGAGAGCCGGTTTCATCCTGACTGAATGAAGGCCACTGACTGAGTTGCTCATTCCAATGCGATGATTCCTTTTGCAGTCCGAGTTCTTTCGCCAGCTCTACTGCTTTCCAGTACGTCCACCGGATGATGCCTAAGTCGTAGTTTGTGGTTTCATTAAACCATGCCTTCATGGAGTTGTCAAAAAACTCGGGGCTGGAACTAAGCGGCAATTTCAATTTTCCATTTTCACCTTTGATTGATATGTTCTCGATGAATTGAGCAAAACTCTTTATCCACGGGTATGCCTTGTCCTTTAGGAATGTCCTGTCCATCGAGTAGCGCCATTCCAGGTAAAAGTGATGGGCCAGCCACCCCGCTACGGTAGGCGAGTAGGAATACTGAACCCAGCCTCCCATGTCTTTTCCATCCAGGGTTGTTACCCCAGGCACTGCGAGGCCCTTGACAGCAAAGAACCGTTTGGTGTATTTTTCAAACACAGGCTTGTTGCTCCATAGCCAGTTGGTAAATCCAGCCTCGCCAGCGAGGTGATTGGCGGTGTAGGCCGGCCAGTAACTGAGTTGTGTATTGAGGTCATTGTGAATGTCTCCTTTCCAGGGAGGCAGGTTGCCGTTGTCGGCCGTCCATACAGCCTGTAGTGTAATGGGCGGCGCATCGTTGCGGGCGACGCATCCAAATTTGTAGTTTTCGAGATACCACTGGCGCTCAATGATGGAATCAGGAACAGTCAGTGAAGAGTCATTCCAGAAACTGGTCCACCACAACTTTGTATTATTTAGGTCAGTCTTATAGCCACGGCTGAGGGATCGCTTAACTTCTGATTCAGCTCCAGTTTTTTCTTTGTTGTATAGCCCATTGGAGGTTACACTCCAGGCGCCTTCAATTC
>JAYWDR010000444.1:0-3668 GCA_043779735.1 Cyclobacteriaceae bacterium
CCTGCAAGGTCGTGTTACTGTAAGAAAAGATGTTTTGTCCAAAATAGTGGGTCGCCATGTCGTTCTATACTCTGACCTTGTTGAAGGCAAACAGGCATCCTTCCAGACAAGCGGCATATTGGTATTTACAATTGGTAGAGGCCAGATAGCCATGATTCAGGTTAGAAATTTACTTGATTAAAATCATGTTCTTCCTTACAGAATTGGGCTACTATTAAGCAAAGTTTGGCACCCATAGTAAATCTGACGCATGTGCAGTAAATTTAAGAGACTCAAAAATCAAGCAGCATGAGTGAAACGACTGTAAACGGACAGAAAACATCAACTGAGCTTGAAAAAGTGGTTATCCGGTTTGCGGGTGATTCCGGAGACGGAATGCAGCTGACCGGTTCACAGTTCAGCCTTACTTCTGCCTTATGGGGTAATGATTTGGCCACATTTCCTGATTTCCCGGCGGAAATACGAGCTCCCCAAGGTACCGTTGAAGGTGTATCGGGCTTTCAGGTGCAAATTGGTGGAGTTAACATCTACACCCCAGGCGACCAGGCAGACGTGTTGGTGGCCATGAATCCGGCTGCCCTCAAATCGAATTTACAATTCGCCCGAAAAGGCGGAAACATTATCATAGACCTTGACGCCTTTGTTGATCGTAACATTGAAAAAGCGGGATTTGCAAAGAATCCGCTGGAAGATGGGTCCCTGAGCGGGTACAATGTTGTGGAGGCCCCCATTTCTTCTCTTACTAAGACTGCCCTGCAAGGTCTTCAGCTTGACAACAAAAGCATCATGCGTTCCAAGAATATGTTTGCCCTGGGGATGATGTACTGGCTGTTCGATCGGTCGCTTAAGGAAACAGAAAAATACCTTGATGCAAAATTCAAGAAGAATCCGGCGTTGGCAGAAGGCAACAAGAGGGCACTGAATGCGGGCTATCACTATGCTGAAACAGTAGAGGCACTTCCCTCTGTATATAAGGTCCCGCCCGCTTCTATCGAAAAAGGAGAGTATCGGCACATTTCAGGAAATATTGCTACTGCCTGGGGTCTCATGGCCGCCGCAGAAAAGATGGGCAAGAAAATATTTTTTGGATCGTACCCCATCACCCCTGCGTCTGACATCCTGCATGAATTGTCGAAGCATAAAAACTTCGGTGTGATAACACTGCAAGCGGAAGATGAGATAGCAGCAGTTTGCTCCGCGATTGGCGCAAGCTATGCTGGTCAGCTGGGGGTCACTGCCTCCTCAGGACCTGGCATTGCCTTGAAAGGGGAGGCTATCGGGTTGGCGATCATGGCTGAAATTCCGTTGGTAGTGATTGACGTTCAACGCGGCGGGCCATCAACAGGTTTGCCGACCAAGACGGAGCAAGCAGACATAAACATTGCTGTGTACGGTAGAAACAGTGAGAGCCAGGCCATCGTGCTTGCGGCCAGCACACCGAGCAATTGCTTTGAGTTTGCCTACCTCGCGGCAAAGCTTACGGTAGAACATATGACACCTGTTATTTTGCTGTCGGATGGTTACCTGGCCAATGGTTCTGAGCCTTGGAAATTTCCGGCCATGGCCGATTTGCCGCCCATTACAGTGAAAGAAGTAAAAGCCACCAATGGTGCTTTTCAACCCTATGAACGGGATCCACAAACACTGGCGAGGGAGTGGGCCCTTCCCGGCACACCTGGATTGGAACACCGGATCGGAGGCCTTGAAAAACAAGAGGTCACCGGGAATGTTTCTTATGATCCGTTAAACCATGAAAAGATGGTCCTCGTCAGGGCTGAAAAAGTTGCCCGTGTGGCCAATGACATTCCTGAGCTCCAAGTGAAGGGTGATGGCAATGGTAAATTTTTGGTAGTGGGGTGGGGTGGTACTTATGGCAGCTTGTTTACTTCCGCGACTGAATTGCAGCGTGCCGGGAAAAAAATTGACTATGTGCATTTCAACTATATCAATCCCTTGCCGAAGAACACAAAGGCTGTACTTGAGAAGTACAAGAAAATTTTGGTCTGTGAATTAAACATGGGGCAGTTTGCGGCGCTGTTGCGTAGCAAGTTCGCGGGTCTGAATATTGTGTCCTACAACAAGATCCAGGGTCAACCTTTCATGGTGACTGAACTTAAAGAGGTTTTTATTGAGCATTTAAAAGACTGAAAACATATGGAACCCACTACTGACGTTGTCAAAAAAGAAAGGAACCTCACGAAGAAAGATTTCGAGAGTGATCAATTGGTGAGATGGTGCCCTGGATGCGGTGACTACGCCATCCTGTCCGCCATGTACAATGCGTTGCCTCAGTTGGACGTTCCCAAGGAAGACTTTGTCTTCATTTCAGGTATTGGTTGTGCGGCGCGCTTCCCCTATTACATGAACACGTATGGTTTCCACACTATCCATGGCCGCGGTCCTGCCGTTGCCACGGGCGTAAAACTGGCGAACCCAAAACTCAATGTATGGGAAATCCAGGGAGATGGTGATGCGCTGGCCATCGGCGGAAATCATTTTATCCATGCCCTTCGCAGAAACATCGACATCAATATTCTCCTGTTCAATAATGAAATCTACGGGTTGACGAAAGGACAGTCCTCTCCCACTTCGCAGATGGGTCTGGTTACAAAATCAACGCCCTACGGTGCAGTGGAAAGGCCCTTTCGAGCAGCTGAATTGGTGATTGGTGCACAAGGAACGTTCTATGCCCGAACTATCGACACCAATCCCAAATTGATGACGGAAATCTTTGTTCATGCTTCAAAACATGTTGGTACATCCCTGGTGGAGATTCTCCAAAACTGCGTGATCTTTAATGACGAGACCCATGCAGCTGTCACCGACAAAGCGAATCGTGATGATTTTCAATTGCATGTGAAGCATGGCCAACCTTTGTTATTTGGAAAGGATAACAAGAAAGGGTTGCGATTAAATGGACTTAAACTGGAAGTGGTGACCCTCGGTGAAAATGGTATCACAGAAAAGGATATTGTCGTTCATGATGCCTATTCTGAAGATCCGACTTTGCACCTGATGCTGGCCCGGCTATCTCCTCCGAATTTTCCCATGGCCCTGGGTGTTATACGTGAAGTGAAGGCGAAAGCCTATTCGGAAGTGTTGCAGGAAGAGCGTGATAAGATTACCAAGAATGCCAAATACCACACTATGGATGACTTATTGAAAAGCGGTGATGTCTGGGAAGTTAAATAAAGACGATGAGCAGCGAAGCACTGATTATTTTTTTCCTTGGAGGAGTAGTGATGGTGGGCGCCGGGATTCTGGCTTCTAGCTTGCTTGCTCCTTCCTCGAAAAATGCTACAAAAGAGGAAGCCTATGAGTGCGGCATCCCAACGGAGGGGCCGTCATGGTTGCAGTTCCGTGTGGGGTATTATCTATTTGCCATCATGTTCCTCATCTTCGACGTGGAGACGGTGTTTATTTTCCCCTGGGCAGTCGTAATGAAGACGATGGGCTTTGCCGCATTTATTGAAATTCTGATCTTTTTCATCGTGTTGGGTTTAGGATTGTTATATGCCTGGAAAAAGAATGCATTGAAATGGGAGTAAATCAAAATACAATAGACCCGGCACAACACCAGGAACTTCTGAAGGATTTCCCCGGAGAAATTGTGCGCAGCCCCGGCAGCAACTTTGTCATTACCTCCGTCGACGGAGTGGTGAACTGGG
>JAYWDR010000445.1:0-3668 GCA_043779735.1 Cyclobacteriaceae bacterium
GGCATGTGTAAATATTTCTGTTTTGTTTTGGAAGATACCTTCCATTTCATATAGGTAAAATGATCCGACGGGGTATCCTTTTTCTGTTAGCGTAACCCGGTCAGACCCAATCGCTCCGTTGGGTATGACGGGGTTCACTTCGAGCACCTCGTTATGAAGGGTAGCAGCATTTCCGCTGATCGAATAACTGAAATCTCCAACCTTGTTGGAGTAGTTCAGGGCCACCTCAACACCGGTGTTTAATACTTTTCCGTTATTGACCCAGATAAAATGGGGAAAACCGGAATCGTCCGCGCCGGAGGATGAGGCGATGGGCTGTCTTACCAACAGGTCGGAGGTGATTTTATGAAAATAATCGACGGAGGCAGAAAACTTACCATTCCACATCTCCAGGTCTACGCCCACATTTAACTGTTTGCTGGTTTCCCACTTGATTTTGCTGTTGCCTAAACTGGATACGACAGAGCCTACCGATTTTGTATTGGCCAAAGGATAATTATAGCCGGAGGTGATGGCATCGGTGAAGGCATAATCACCAATCTCCTGGTTGCCGATCGAGCCATAACCTGCCCGCAGCATAAACCTGTCGATCGTACCGCTATTGACAAGAAAGGTTTCTTTGTCAATTCGCCAGCCCAATGAACCCGCGTAGAAAGTACCCCAACGGTTTTCAGAACCAAACCGCGATGATCCATCTCTTCTCAGCGTAGCGGAGATCAGGTATTTTTCTTCAAAGTCATAATTGACTTTTCCGAAATAAGACAATAGGGCATTTCCTGATTTACCTTCCTGCGTAGTTCTCTGTCCGACACCATTTCCAAGGTAGACTAAGTCTGCTGTCTGATCGGGAAAGTCTTTTTCGGTAGCATTCACTACATAGTTCTGGACTTTGATTGACTCAACGCCACCGAGGATAGTGAAGGTATGCTTATCAAAGGATTTTGAATAGGTAGCAAAATTGCTTAGCGTCAACGTTTGATTCCGGGCATCCGATACCGAAAGCTGGTTGATACCGTTGATTCTCCCTCCGGTTCCCCAGTTGCGGTCAAAGCGTCTTTGATTCGTGCTGGCAAAGTCAACACCCACATTGGATGTGAATTTAAAATCTTTGAAAGGTGTAAGCTCCACGAAAAACTTTCCGAATAACCGGTTGCTGATTCTCTTATTATTGTTGTAGGCGAGCATCCCAACCGGGTTGTAGCCATCGCCAAACAAATCAAACCGGTCAGGCTTGTCGGTAAAGTCACCGTTGGCATCATAGATTGGAATGGCAGGCGTGCGAAAGAAAGCGTACCGTATTACACTGCCTCCATTTCCACCGGCACCATCGCCCGAGCTGCCAATGAGGTCTGTGGTCGCTTTTGTAATATTGATATTGACACCGGTCCTGAGCCAGCTCTTTACTTCCGTGTCGATATTTATTCTGCTGCTGATCCGGGTATAATCGCTGCTTTTAATAATCCCTTGCTGATCGAAATAATTGCCGGAAAGAAAATACCGGGTCTTACCTTCTCCGCCGGCAATCGAGATACTGTGCGATTGAATAATTCCTTTTCTTAAAATGGCATCAATTTGATTTACATTGGGGAGTGTGGCTTTGATATCGTCGGTGATCAGCGGGCGGTACAAGAGGGGATTCTTATTTAAATTGTCATTGGTGGCCGCTTCATTGTAGATGTTCACATATTCGTTGGTATTGGCCATGTCAATGTTCCTGCTGGGCTCCTGAACACCCACCTGGCTGCTGATTTGAATCCTGGGAGCACTGCCACCGCCTGATTTTGTAGTTACGATCACAACGCCATTTGCCGCACGTGATCCATAGACCGCGGTAGCGCCCGCATCCTTCAGTACCGTGATGCTTGCAATATCTTGCGTGGCGATCGTATTGATATCCAGTGTGGGAACTCCATCCACGACGTATAATGGGTTGTTGCCACTATTGATTGAGCCAGCTCCGCGTATACGCACCGCTACGCCTTCGCCAGGAGCACCCGTGTTTTGAGTGACCACCACGCCGGGAGCCCGGCCCTGCAACGCCATGTCTATACTGGGGACAGGCAGTTTGATGAGCAAATCCGAGCTCACCGTATTGACCGCTCCGGTAATTTTTTGTTTTTCCTGTGAGATATAGCCAACCACTACTATTTCAGAGAGCATCGTAAGTTCTTCTTCCAGGTTGACATTGAATTGTGTTTGCGTCCCGATAGGCAATTCCTGCGTTTTAAATCCAATGAGGGAGATGATCAGCGCGGAGCTCTGCAATGATTCGGGGATTTGCAATGTAAAATTCCCATTTACGTCCGAAACAGTTCCTTGCGTAGTGCCCTTTATATAAATACTGGCGCCGACAACGGTTTCCTTACCACTCATTAGCGTTCCTTTTAAGACAATCTGCGCATAGGCTCCAAAAGTGCAAGCAAGGAATGCCAGTACGAGGATGTAGTGTTTCTTCATTAGCACTTTGGCGTTAGATTCTATTAAAGGTAGCTAATTGGCATTAACCTTTATTAAAGATTCTTCAGGTTGGTACGCAACGATCTTGTCGCCAACCTGATATTTATTTCCCTTTCCGACGATTTTACTGCCGGCAGGAAGTACTACGATGACCTTGGCTGACGTACCCGGGATTTTGAAACATCCTTCCTTTTTAATGTTATGTCCTACATATTCATGCCCCAGTGCATCAAAGAGGTCTACGGTTGACTCTTCCGGATTATAAAAACAAACGTACTTAATTGTATCATAGGGATTATAGTATAAATAGGTCGGAAAAGAATGTGTTTGATAGAAGTCCGTTGCATTACAATTAAGCTGCAGAACTTTGTCGACATTGGTCTTTTTGACGATTGCTCCAAAAATCCCTACTTGAGCCGAGCTGTACAGGCTGAACATGGACGTTTCCGGCTGACCCTTCACCCATTGCGGTCCATCACCCAATGCAACCGGGCTGACACCTTTCAGCGATTCTTTTTTATAGGTATAATCTTCTTTTCGAAGACCTTCGTAAGCAATTACATTCTTTGTGATTTCCTTTTTCCCGGGCAACCATTGATGCTGGTCATCAATTTCGTACGGATAAAACAGTCGTGCGGAATTGGTCACATTGAGCATCCATTTGCCAATCGCTTCAGCGTAGCGGGTATCGTAGCGCACCATTGGAACCAGTGGCCACACCAGGTCGAATGAGTTCATCAGGAAAGCGTAACCACCGCCGTCGGTAATACTCCCTTGCAAACCATAAACATCGTAATCACCCCAACGCTCGGCAATTACGCCCCAGCCGGTTCTTCCATCCTGGGCCTTACAACCTTCAAAGGTCCAGTCGAGTATTTTCTTTATATCGTAGTTGGTCCCGTGCTCCGCATTCAACCGGGCGGCGACCAGGGCGCCAAAAGGCATGAGCACTTCATAGAACCTGCTTTCTTTTAGCCCTACGAAAGCATCCATCGCAGACCGGGCGCCCTTCAGGTAGCGCTCGTCACCAAATTTTTCATACGCACACAACAGTACATAGGCATGGCCGGCTGCAGCATCTTGCTGATGCGGTATGTGGCTGGACATCCCTTTCATCTGGCCGTAATCAAAAAATGAGTAATCGTAGTTACCATGTAGAACTGAATCAGCTTTGAAAAATTGTTCAGCGATGGTGCGCTGGAGGCTGTCGG
>JAYWDR010000446.1:0-3659 GCA_043779735.1 Cyclobacteriaceae bacterium
TAAACTTAACAATAAAAATTCATCCGCAATGATGGTTAGCTTCACTCGCATACAATAATTCAGTTTTGATTGAATTATCTCACTAAATTTAGTATTTCATAATCGCCAGGGAACCCAACACATTGGAAAAAAAAATTGATTATATCATCATCGGCTCGGGGTTTGGCGGATCCGTGTCAGCGATGCGCCTAGCCGAGAAGGGTTACTCGGTCGCGGTTATGGAAAAAGGAAAACGATGGAAAGCATCGGATTTTCCACAATCCAACTGGAACATTCGAAAATATTTGTGGATCCCGTTGCTGAAATGTTTCGGCTTTCAAAAACTTACCTTCTTTAAGGAAGTCTTTGTCATCTCGGGCGTGGGCGTGGGAGGTGGTTCGTTGGTCTATGCCAACACCCACATGATGCCACGGCCAAGTTTTTACTCCAATCCAATCTGGTCCAATTTTAAAGATTGGAAAAATGTATTGACTCCTTACTTTGAAACGGCACGATTCATGCTGGGCAGTGAAAAATTTACGAAAGAATATGAAGAGGATCGGATCTTACAATCCGTGGCCAATGATATGGGTCAAGGTGACTCCTACAGCCGTGTGGACTACGTGGGCGTTTACCTGGGTGATACAAAGAAAGAAGTCGATCCTTATTTCAGTGGTCTTGGCCCTACGCGAACCGGGTGCACCGAATGCGCAGGCTGCATGGTGGGTTGCCGCCACAACGCCAAGAATACGCTCGACAAGAACTATCTGTGGTTTGCAGAAAATCTTTTTGGCGCTGAAGTAATGGCTGAAACGATCGTCAAGAAGATTGAATACATCCACGGTGAGTACCTCATTCATACCCGAAGGAGCACTTCCTGGTTTCGCAAGGAAAAAAGAATCTACAAATCGTCAGGGCTGGTGGTCAGCGGAGGCGTATTGGGCACCCTCGATTTACTATTGAAGCAAAAATATGTGTATAAAACTTTGCCTGATCTATCTGACACCCTGGGGGAAAATATACTTACCAATTCTGAAATGCTCTCCGGCGTGGTGGCGGCCGACCGCAAACTGAATCATGGCATCGCCATCAGTTCAGTTTTCAATCCTGACGAAAATACTCACATCGAACTCTGCAAATATCCGGACGGTTCCGGAGCGATGACTCGCTTGGCGGTGATGGCGGCAGGCAATGGAACACCGATCGTCCGTACCGCCAAGATGATTGGCAACATCTTCAGTAAACCGCTCGATTTTCTGCGTTCGCTTTTTAACTTTAATCTAGCGAAGACGTCCATCATTTTCCTCATCATGCAGTCCTTGCCCAATTCAATGAAATTGAAATTGAAGAAGGGATGGTGGGGTTCGAGACTCTCCTTTGACAACGACAGCGGCCTAAAAGTGCCAAGCTACATTCCCATCGGGCAGGAAGCGCTCTATCGCTACGCAGAGAAAGTGAAAGGTGTGCCTCACAATGCATTTAGTGAAGTTGTGTTTGGCCTAGCCTCCACGGCTCACATTCTGGGAGGATGTCCCATGGGCAAAACAAAAAACGAAGGAGTCGTGGATGAAAACTTTAAAGTGCACGGCTATGACAATTTCTATATTTTAGACGGCAGCATTATGCCTTGCAACCTTGGCGTCAACCCATCGCTCACTATCACTGCACTAAGTGAGTATGCTATGGACCAAATTGCGCCGAAGCCCGGGACGCATATCAATACATTGCGGGACCGGATCAAAGCTGCCAACCGCTGACAACGATTAATAGCCAACGACCAAAAGCTATCAAAAAAGAAGCTGTTTGATGATCCGCAATGGTAACCCTATGACTTTTATCACTCTGAACCATGACCCTACTCATGAAAGCCAACCGTTCAGGACGCTAGCTTTGATCATTGGATAAATTCACACGGCATATGAAAAACACAGCCATCACTATCTTAGCCGCAGGGTTCTTGGTACTAATTGTTAGTCTTGCACTTCTCTATTCCATCATATACTTTTTTCCAACATTGATGGAAGAATATTACAATCCCGTTTTCAGGTCGAATTCATTCAAAACGGATTGGTTGTTCTATGTGCACCCATTTGTTCTTAGCTGGGCGTTGAGTTGGTTTTGGGATCGCTGCAAAGGTCTATTCAGTGGTTCGGTTCTTTTAAGAGCGGCGGAAGTTGCGCTGGCATACGCGGCAGTCGCGATGGTACCCGTTCTGTGGCTTACTTTCAGCGCCCTTGATATTTCGGGTCTCATGGTGCTTACCTGGCTAGCGTATGCCATTGTACAATCCTTTTTTGCAGCACTGGTGTTCGCAAAACTTAATCCGTAAATCACTAATTGCAAGCACACTACCACACAAATACCTGCTACAGTGAAATTCGAGAATTTCTTGAGCAAAATAATATCAGGCACGAGGGGTTTTTCCTGGAGGTAACATTAGCTCAGGAAGCTCAGCCGCAATGTTTCGTATGGCAGCTCTACTTCCAGGTACACAGGGGCATCGTTGATACTTTGATAATTGAGCTCTACAATGCTCTTCACCCTGCTTTGCGGGCTAGGATACATACGCCCTATGCTGGCGATGTTGACCAGTGTAGTCTTTGTTTCATCATCTTCCGCAATGGGTAATTCTATAAACTTAATCATATCCATGTATTTGATTTTTTTCTACCTGCCCCAAGGTAAGGGGTTTCTGATTAAGGCAACTCGCACACAGTGTCTCTACCTCATAAGGAAACAATATAACTCCTAAAATAAATACCCAGGAGATGGTCAGTAGTACTTCATTTTCATAAATACCTTTTTATCGCTGATGAGAAGAAAATTGAAGTCGCCATACACAGGTCTGCGCAAGGCGGCATGATAGTAGTCTGAGAATGCATGACCTTCCTTCGGAAGGAACCAACCGAAATCCAATTTTACATTATTGTTTTCATCATCCAACAGCGCAATGGCCATGCGCTGCGATTTAAAACCCTGAAGTGTCATTATCAAAGAATCTCCAACCATTTCTGACTTTGGCACAACTACTTTTAGAAATCCCTTGAGATCGGGGAATGGAGTTGTGTCATCATAAAATTTGAAACGGATTACACCATCTCTATTCCTAATGTTTGTTACGGTAATTGAAATGGAGTAGGTTTTATCTGTCTTTTCATCCGTCTTTCCCTTGTCCGGTTGCGTCATTGTGACATTCGCTGGATTATTGGAACCAATCCTGGTTGAAACAGAATCAATCTGCGCCGATACAATCGTAGGGATACAAAAAATGAATACGATAATCGAAAATCTCATATTAATGGAATAGCGATGCGAGTAAATGTACGTAATACTTCATCGCAGTCCGTTATGACTTACCGTTCCAGTTGTAACTCCGACGGAAAAAGTCATGACTCCATGCTTATTCGAACAGGCAATTCAAGATCTTAAAATGGGTTTACTTCCAGTTCACGCGATCTTTGCTCAGGTGAATTTTAGAAGAACTTCGAGATGCCTCCGTTACCCATTCCGGCACGTGAGTCCCTCACCACTCCTCATTAGTCCCTCACCACTCCTCATTATTTCGGAAGAAATAATGCCCTCCTGCAAAATTCTGAACGATGGGACGGGTGACATTCTTGAAAACGGTCTCCACTGCGTACAGGTACTTTAGCAAATGGTTTTGCTCCTGCAAGTTGAAA
>JAYWDR010000447.1:0-10287 GCA_043779735.1 Cyclobacteriaceae bacterium
GTTCACCTGGTCCCAGTTTCCCAGGGCTGACGCAGGATAGACATAACCAAGCTTCGCCTCGATGGAATAAGGCATGAGCACCATGGCTTTATGATAATACCCGGCTGATTCTACATACTGTGCAGCCTCGTAGGTGAGCCATCCCAGCCTCAAGTTTAATTCATACGACTTCTCATCGTACACTTCCTTAAGTGGAGTAATCGCTTTGGTATACTCACCTTTGTATTCAAGCTCAATACTCCTGGAAAATGCCGACGCGATGCGATCCTGCGCAATGACAGAGCCTGAGAAGGCACAAAAACTGAAAAGAAGAACGAAGATTTTGGTTTTCATCATGGTTTGAATTTAATGCCCATCAAAAATACATTATAGGAGTAAGTAAGTGAATTCGATTGTTGTTTGCTTTCAAATTGATAGTTCCCATACACATCCCAGTGCGTGTTGAGAGAAAGAGAGAGGGTGACCGATGTACGCGAAAGTGTCAGATCATGGGAGTTATTGATCAGGTATCCATTCAATTCGACGATATTCTCATTCTTGTTGACAAAATAATTTGCGTAGAGTTTAACCTTTGAACCCGGGCTCCAATAGACAAATGGGTTTAGCGCCAGCGTAGAGGATATAAAATTATCTTCCGAATGAATATAGCTAATGGCGC
Organism: Cyclobacteriaceae bacterium; assembly: GCA_043779735.1. Taxonomy (GTDB): domain Bacteria; phylum Bacteroidota; class Bacteroidia; order Cytophagales; family Cyclobacteriaceae; genus ELB16-189. The sequence goes on from JAYWDR010000447.1 coordinate 659, forward strand.
CGAGCGAAAAATTAGGCTTGCCAGAAGGATAAATCGCCAGCCTGGACTGCTGAATATACTGGAGGGTACTGAGTACATCCGAGACGGTACCTCCAATTGATACATCAAAATAAGGAAAGGCCCTGGTCAAACTCAGCGAACCTACCAAATCCGTGGACCTCAGCAGTCCATTATTCTTTTTGAAATTCAGGTAGACAAGATGAACCGATGGAGTCAATGTCCATTGACGCCCCAGCGGGATGCCGGCCTGGATGAAATACTGCACCTGTGAAATCTTTCCCCTGCTTTCGCTTTGATTGTAGACTGTAGCGGCATGGTACAATGAAAATCTGTTTTTTACGGTATGACCCAGGCCCGCCTGAAAATAGAATCCGGGATTGAACAAGTCACTACGGCTGCTGATCTTAAGTCCACCTTCTGCTGAGACAAAGTCAACAGGCGACCAGGAAGGCTTGTTGATCTTTGTGCTTAGCCTTTCACCGAATGATTCGCTCAGTTTTCTGGCTTCATCAAAGCGATTAGAGAAAATGAGGCTGTAATAGCAATACTCCTGGGTCAGCTCATTGAAGGAATTGAAGTCTAAAGCCTTTTCCAACTGAATAGATGCCAGTCTGAATTGTCCCTTTTCGTAATAGGCAATGCCCAGCCGCTGGCACAAATAGAAATATTCATAACCCTCCCGAATCGCCTTGAGGCCAAATGGAATAAGTGCGTCCCATTTCTTTTCCAAATAAAGCTGGTAACTCCTGTTCTCCACCACAGTTGAATTCATTTCTTCCTGTGCCAGCCCCTGGCGAACCACCAGAAAAAAAATGATTACGACAAAAGCCTTGCTTCGATACATACCGTTTTTTCAATCACTTTAAAACCGATTATCCTATTGTTTTCGATGTTGAGTGTGAAGTCAACCTTCCGCCTGATGCGCTTCCCAATCGTTGCCGTGGCAGTAGACTGCATGGTAAGCTCAGTGGGATGCACACGGTCATCAGAATCTGTGAAGACTGATTCATAGCGAGCGTGTAAGTAGCGATGGAATGGCGCAGCAAAATCCTGCACATACTTGGATAGTCCGTCGTAGAAACCCTCGACGGCGAAAGTATCCTCCATGGTCAATGCCGGATAGTAGCCTAACAGCACCTTATAGGCACCCAGATAGAAGTAATACAACAAAGAATTCCGATCCCCCAAGAAATTGGTGAAATAATGGAGAGTCTCATTATTGACAAAATAAGCTGTGGAGTTCGAGGTGTGGCAAAAGATGTACGGCTGATTATGCACATCCACAAATACCTCCCAATCCACCAACTGGCTCACACCCCCCCTATCTACCTTAAATTTCATCTTAAGCCCTGGGATGAAGTGAAAGGCTTTTCTTAACAACGCGGTAGAACCCGGGTGCATGATGACCTGGCCTTGTGCAGGTATTTGAAATGCATGAAAAGAAAACTTATCGGCCTCCCTGGAAATAAAATAACTGATGGGATATGAAATGGTTTGGGCGCCAACATGCGGTGCCGCCTGTATCTGAAAATGTATGTGCGGCTCTGGCGATCTTCCAGAATTTCCACACATTGCAATCGTGTCGCCCTTCGCCACATAGTCGCCCTCTTTTACTTTAAAACTGCCATTCTTGATATGGCTGATTTTGGTAAACAGATACTCACCATGCTTGATTACGATCGTGTTGCCCCAGTTCTGATCTATATTGACATCTCCTATTTCATTGTCATTCACGTCGTCCACGATGGTCGCCACGTAACCCGATGCCGGAGCAATTACGGGCAACCCATAACAGTAAAAATCTGAAGTGACTTTGCCTGGAAGTCGATAGGTCTTGCCTGATTCGTCGGCGATATCAAAGTCCCAGGCGAAGCGCCAATCACCCTTATGAGTAATCCCTCCTGCATGACCTTGTGAGGTACGCCATTCACCAAAGAAAGGAAGGAGAATATGATAGTAGGTGTCATTTCTGAACCGTTCCATGTGGCTCCAGAAAGCATATAGGTTTTTTTCAGGGCTGAACTGCTGATATACCACCAGCGCCATCCCCTTGACTTCATAACGGTTATTTAAGGTAAATACCATTCCGATCACGATCAATGAAAATGGCAATGAGTACAAAGGCAATTGGTACACCTGCAATAGTGTGCCCAGTGCGCTGATCAACAGACTAACCAACGGAGTTGTCAACGCGACGAGCAGGTATGACTTGGCAGATGGAACGATGAAAAAACCACCCAAGCCCAATGCCGTAAGGATAAAGTTAAATCCTATGTAGCTGTCCTGCAATTCAGACAGGTTTCCTTGCACAAAATAGCAAAACAGATAGCCGCTGTAAAAACCTATCAGCGAAAGTGAGAATGCAATCCGGGAATAGATAAGCAAGCCGACTGCAAGGATAAAACCGGAGACTACATTGAATTGAAAGATTATTGAGCTAAGTGATTTGAGATAAATATCAAAAGACAATGGCACACTCCAGCCATTAATTTTCTCATACAAGGATACCAGCATCGGACCACCAAAGTTCCACAACTCATTGATTTCATAAACCCCCCGTTCACTAAGCTTGATAGCTTCTAAGCTCCTGGAACTCAGCAATACAATCCATACACTAAGAATAAATGGCATGCTGAGAAATGGGATCCTGTTGGAAGCAGCTTTTACCGCCATCCATACTGTGATCAATAATGTGATGAACGTCCCAAGTAGTAATACCACGAAAAACGCGGGGCTAAACTGATAATATATTCCCATCACCAGGCCGAGCATGAGCGTATTGTAGCTGTAAAGACCGGTCCGAGTGATGGCCGGGTTGAGTCCAAGCCATTTCGCCATCACCACTGTGGAGATGACCGCCAACAGCCCGCTGACCCCTGCATATGGATTGACAAATGTGACTGACAATAACAGTACGCTGAAACCGTGGTGATCCGAGAAGAAGACCTGCCCATAGCTTTTCACTATGCTGTCGCGGTAGAACGCTACTATTTCCGGCAGTTTGGTCTCCAAAGTCTTACAATTTGAATTCTTTCAGATAGGCAGGCAACACTTCTTCCGTCTCAATGCTCTTGAGGGTCTCACGCTTCCGTATCAGGTGTGCCTTCTCATTCTTATCGATCATAACGATGGCAGGGCGCAATGAAATAAACTGCATCCACTGCGTCATATTGTAAGCTCCCACCATATGAACTACCACCTGGTCATCACGCTTGAGGGGTGGCAAAGTGATGTTTTCCCGGATGACATCAATATTCATACACAGTGGGCCGTAGAGTACGGCGTCTTCGCTGTACTGACCAAACTCCTGCGCTGGACTGACTTTATGGTCATACCAAAAGGAAGTAAAGAGCACGTTGACGCCAAAGTCCAGGATGGTGGCCCTTCGGCCGTCAGAAAGGCGTTTATTAGAGATGACACTTCCCAATAAGAATCCCGCTTCATCTATTAAGGCTCTGCCTGTTTCCAGCAGTAACATTGGCAAATCATCCTTCGCAAAGCCTGCGTTAAGTATGGAAGTAGTGATGGCCTCTGCGAAGGGATCAAATCCAGGTGACAAATCCATGCCTTGCAGATAAGAACCTTTCAGGGTATTGCGAGAAGCAAAGCCCCCGCCCATATCAATATACTGAATGGACTTCTTGAATTTCTTTTTAATGTTTAGCGCCAAATCGCTAAGCTTAGAAGCTGCCAGGCCATAAGCGCTGGGCGCGAGCATGAACGTACCGATGTGGCAATGCAAACCCACCAACTCCATCTGATCATTGAGAATGATCTTGTTGATGGCATCCCACGCCTGACCGTTCTCATAGTTAAAACCAAAGCGGTCCCAAATTGGGTAAACCCCAGTGTCCATGTTAACGCGTATAGCGACCCGTGGCTTCTTTTTGCTTTTAGATGCGAGGTCTTTTATCAAATACAATTCATCAAGGTGGTCTATGTGGATGAGTGAATTATTCTCGATTGCCAATTTTAGCTCAGCTTCTGATTTGTCAGGTCCGTTGAAGATGACTTTATTTCCTGGCACACCGTTCTGAAGGGCCTTCTGATATTCAAAACCAGAAACCACTTCTGCCCAGGAGCCTTCCTGATGAAAGACATTGCAGACCGCATTTACATAATTTGTTTTGTATGACCAGGCAAACTGCACTTTGGGATACCTGGTTTTGAACGCGCGGTTCGCATTGCGAAAAGTTTGCCGTATTGTCTTTTCAGATATCACAAACAAAGGAGAACCAAATTTCTCAATAAGGTCTTTCACAGCATTTCCATCAATATGGGTGACTGGGGTATATTCTGTTTTAGTCCCGAACTTGTTCATGACACCCACATTCAGGCGCTGAATAACCGGACGCTCGTATCTAAGCTTTTTCATAGTTGATTTATAATTCTCCCAGGGTTGATATTTTTTCAAATTCACTAAGTTCAACGATCATGTCGTATGAATAGCGGATAAACATTTTCCCGATGTCGTACTTTGCAAACGGCTTTACTTTTTCACCCATGGCAAGTTTCACCAGCGCTTCCGGATGATTTTGGCCGCACCCTACTGCCAGATAAACCCAGGCGGGAAATCGTGGGTTGATTTCAAGTAAATAATACTCATCCTCCGAAGTCCTGATCACTTCCAGCTCCATCCCGCCACACCATTTGGTTGACTTGATGAGTTTACGTGTCATGGACATCAGTTTCTTGTCGTCAATGGAAATCCCTGCCCATGCTTTCCCTTTATCGGTGATGAACTGTTTGCGCATGGCCACCGCCCCAACCGTCTCACCTTTCCCGTCACCCAGGGCCGTTACATTCACCTCGGAACCAAAAACATACTCCTGGATGATCACAGGAAGTCCCCACTTTGTAGTGATTTTGTTAAAGGCGCTGATCACCTGGTCTGTGGAGTAAGCGATCGTAGCATCATAAAATTTACCTTTGACAACCAATGGGTAAGAAAAATCAATTCTAAGGTCGGCTATCTCATTTAAGCTGAAAATAATCTTGCTAAATGGAACCTTAATCTTATGCTTTTTCCCAAAGTCACTCAAGTTGACTTTGTGCCGCGCATCGAATTGATCTGATGTAGGGATGAAAGTCTTTATCCCCATTTTTTCAAAATCCTTTTTTTTCTTGATAAATGTAGGCAGCTCTGCATCAAAATTTGGGATGATTAAATCCAGCTTCTCTTTCTTATGGATGTATTTTATTCTTGCCATCAGAATGGACGCTCCTGTAGAGGGCAAAGGGATCTGGTATGTCTTGTCTACCAGGTCATGCATATAAATACCTGGCTCCAGCGTTTCATAGGACAGCCCAATGATTCTGACATCAAACGCCTGGCTATCTCTAAGGGCACGGATCACGGGGATGCCAGGTCCCGGGCTATCGATCGCGTTTAACCCAGTAATGCCAATATTAAGTTTACGCTTTTTCATCACCCTCGATAAGTTTAAGCTTGCTGAGCATGTTGGCAAAATCATAACAATCCTTTTCCAGGGTTGCCTCGTCGGTGGCGTACTGCTTCAATAGATAGGTCTTAACCTGATCCATCTGCTTCCCTTCCTTCAAAAGTCTGATGATCTCCAGGCCGATGGGATTGGTCGAAAAGGAATCACCCGTGGATGGGTTGAATACGAAGCCCGAATCGCTGAGGGCTATATTTTTGTTTATTTTCATATCCTTTATTGTGCTGTTTTATGATTGGTTCTATTGAATGTATTGCACGTTAAAATTCAAATAATGGCTCTCTAAAACCCTTATAAAATTCGGTATTACTGTTATAAGATTCAGTCCAGAAGTCTGGAAAGGGGCTTTCTTTCATGGAATTGACCTTTGTACTCGCTGACCGTGAGCCCCGTAACTTGTTTGAACTGGTTGCTCAGGTATTGTACACTGCTATAACCCATTTGAAAAGCAATTTCGCTGAGGGTTATTTGTTCATAGCTTATCAACTCTTTGATTTTCTCCACTTTAATCAAAATGATGTACTTCTCGAGGGTTGAACCTATCCTTTCAGAAAACAACTTGCTCAGGTAAGGGTACGGATGCCCAAGTCTCTCGCTGAGGTAATCGGAATTGCGAATGAGTGAGTTTGTGTTGCTGCCATAGAAAACCAGCTGAATCACTGCGGTCTTGATTTTTTCCACCAATCTCTTGCTGTTGTCGTGGATCAGTTCAAAACCGTCCTTGTGGAGCAGCTCGTCAATAAAATTAAGGCTTATGATATGTGAATCAAACCGGACATCGGCTTCACCCAATTCAATACGTGTTACTTCAATAAAGCCGGTACGCTGCAGGGACTCCTTAACGATACGCATGCAACTGTTGCTCACCATGTTCTTGATGTGCAGGGTATGCTGCGACGTATTGAAATTGTGCCTCTCCATCAGGAAACGTCAACTCGGTGTTCCATTGGTTGCCGCGCCCTTGCCAATGAATCGTTGAAACAAAAAGTAGGCAGGCCACAACGAAGACCACAATACTACCATGGCAATGCTTCCATAGATGATGAAGCCTATACTTTGGAAGTTAAATTTCTCCTGGCTGTTGTAGAGATTCAGGTACTGAAGAGCAACTATCACGAAGAAGTGAAGAAACATAACAAGTCCGTAAAGCCAGACCATAAAAATTTCATTCTTACCAAAGAGAAGTTTAGAAAAAGCGAAGGCCGCTGCATTAAAGGCTACCAGCAAAGCCAGCGCGCTGTAGAAAAGTCCGCTACGCGAAACAAATTGAAACATGTCCCCCTCACGTATCTGGATATCTTCGGGCAATGAAGCATAGATATAGAGCAGGACGGCCCCCGTGGCCAGCAAAGATAAAAACCAAACGCCCTTGAATATTCTTACAATCATAATGACACGGAAAAGGCCCGCAAGTTAGCAGTTTGGATGCCCATTACCTCGTTTTTGGTTTTGTGAAGGGCAAATATTCAGGCTCAAATGACAAGTAGAAAAACAACCCCGTACGGTCAAATTTTCCATCTACAAAAATCAAGGGCATGCTAAAGCCAGACACGATCTGAGTACGTTTGTGGTCAATCGCAAAGCGAAACCCTGGATTGAGAGTAAGTTGATGACTCCGGGTCACGGAGCCGTCACTATTGATATCTGACAGGAAATACGAAACATACTCAAGCAGCCAATTGAACTTCCGTTGTTGATACCAAATAAGGCTTGTACCCACAGTTCCATACTGGAGATCTTTTTCAAAATTCAAAACCTTCGCTCCGGAAACGGAGGTATTGTACTTGTCGGCTTTTGAGATGAAAGTATATCCGATATTATAATTCGAAACTAACCGATGCGAAAGTCTTTTTGTCACGGCCAAACTAACCTGCCCTCCCACCCCCCCAACTCCAGTTCCAGAAACAGCCCTTCCTGTTGGGAGGATCAGTGTGACCCCGGGTACAACCATCGCCCAATCCTTTTTACCAAGGGCCATAAAATGGTAACCAATATTCATGTCGCCAAATCCGTCGCTTTGTATTCCTGTTGGGGAGTTCAACACATGATAGTTAACCGTATAGTTTATCTGATGACGCAAGTGGGTTAGTGGAATTTCTTGAGTAAAGCTGTACAGAAAATCACCGCCTCTGAGATTGTCAAGGTAGAAGTTGGAAATATATTGCATAACTCCTTTCTCCTGGGTGATAGCCTCCTCCAGCAGGAATGAATTGTCTTCAAATGCCGGCTGGCCGTAATATAGATAGCTGCCCTTCCTCGGTATTGTATCAAGTTCCCTCGATTGGCATACCGCCATCCTACACATCAATAAAGCAACCAATAGGAACGACCACTGTATCATCGAGAAGTAAATATTATCAATTCTTATAAGAAAAAATGAAATGATCTACTTAATAAAAGCTGGCACCCAATAGTAGGAATATTTTAGAGTAATTTTGTGCAGCCTAGAATCTAAACAGCCGTTTACCCTGATAAGATCATGAATCTAAATCCCATAGTTTTATCCATACCGATTTTCTTTATCCTTATAGGTGTTGAATTGGTAGTGGAGCGCTTCTCCCATAGAAAGCTGTATCGCTTGCCCGATGCCATTGCCAATTTAAGTTGCGGGATCACCCAACAGATTTCTGGACTATTTATGAGGGTATTGGCCATTGGCGTATATGAAGTGGTGTATTCCAATGCCGCGCTCTTTACGATGGAGAGAAACTGGCTTTACTGGCTAGGGCTTTTTCTCCTAACGGATCTTACCTACTACTGGGCCCACCGTATGAGCCATGAGATTAACCTTTTTTGGGGCGGGCACGTGGTGCATCACCAAAGCGAGGAGTATAATTTGTCGGTGGCCCTTCGTCAAAGCAGCTTTCAAGTTGTCTGGACGTTTGCCTTCAGCCTTCCTATCGCTTTGCTGGGATTTACAACAACAGATTTCTTATTGATCTCTGCCTTTAATACACTCTATCAATTCTGGATTCACACTGAGACCATCAAAAAAATGGGTTGGTTTGAGTACGTTTTCAACACGCCCTCACATCATAGGGTGCACCATGGCCGCAACCCACAGTACATTGACAAGAATCACGCCGGCTCTCTGATTATCTGGGATAAAATGTTTGGTACTTTCCAACCTGAAGTAGAGCCGCCTACCTACGGAATCACAAAACCTGTTAATAGTTGGAATGCCTTGTGGGTGAACTTCAGCCACTATGCCACGATGGCGCACGAAATGAGAATGATCCCCTCTTGGGCAGACAAAATCCGCTACCTCTTCAACAAACCCGGATGGTTCCCCGCCTCGCTTGGCGGCTACCGGCCAGCACCGCCCGTGGAACGGGAACACTACCACAAGTATGAAACTTCATCACCCATGGCACTGAATTACTACGTGCTATCTCAATATGCCGTCTGCCTGGCAGGTCTAGTACTGTTCCTATTCAATCAATCAAAATTGTCAATGACAGAAAAAGCATTCATCGCAACGCTCATTACATGGATGGTCGTTAACTGCGGCGTACTGTTCGAAAATAAATCCTGGGCACGGCTTTCTGAATGGACAAGGATCGTAGTATACCCTGCCGGCCTGATCTTTCTCACATTCTTATACCTCTGGCCAATGGCGTATGTCCTGATCGCTGCTGTCTATTTTCTAATTTCCTCCGTGTGGTTTTCCTCTCTATCCAAGCATTCCCATGCCAACAAGGCTTAGCTTAGCTATGGTTGTCGTGATTCTCTTTTCCTGTGGAAAGGAATTACCCACGCTTCAGGGCATCGATACTGAAAAATGGAAGGAAGACAAGAACGCTTGCCGTGGTCAAAGACGATCCATGGAGCAACCACTTCGGGTTGAGTTATCAAAATTAAAAGGACTCAACGAAATGAATATTATAGAATTGCTGGGAAGGCCCGATGAAAATGAGCTCTATAAGCGAAATCAAAAATTTTACTACTACTACCTTTCCCCTGGGCCAGGATGCACAGTCTCTGATTCTTCAGCCCACAGACTTGTACTTCGATTCAATGCCATGGGCTACGCGCAATTGGTGTCAATCGAATAGCCTCAGCTTTGGAGCGCGTTCTTTGGTAAAGGCGCTTTTATTTGTCGTTTGGCCTTGCTCACATTCGACCTCAGGATATTCACCTTGGTATCCTGTTTTCTGAAATCCAGGGGAT
>JAYWDR010000448.1:0-3658 GCA_043779735.1 Cyclobacteriaceae bacterium
AAAAGTCAGGAGGCAGAATTCCGGTTCATCATCTGGAGCCCAACGTGACAGGATATTTTCAACCGTTACAACAGCCCAACGCTTCTCCGGAGAACCTGGCCCTTCTCGAAGAGGTAAAAAAAAGAATTAGCGTACATGATGTCCTCACCATCCTCTACACTTCAGGTAGTTCCGGTGTGCCTAAAGGTGTTGTATTGACTCATCATAATGTGGCCAGCAACATCAAAGCCATCCTGACCCTGCTTCCCCTCGAGCCTGAACAACGGGCATTGAGCTTCTTGCCGTTCAGCCACATTTTTGAGCGCACCACATGCTATGCCTACATGGCCTTTGGTGTGAGCCTATACTTTAGTCAAACCAAAGAGACGTTTGGGTATGACTTTAAAACCGTACGACCGCACTTTTGCACCTGCGTACCACGTGTGCTGGAAAAAATGTATGATTTCATGCAAGAGCAGCTGATTGGTGAGAACCTGTTCAAAAGGAACCTGATTCGCTGGGCCATGGCCGTTGGAAAAAATTATAGAGTGAGCGGCCGGATCGCACCAGTATTTGTCATACAACTATTCTTCGCAAGGATTTTGGTGTTGAACCAATGGAGAAAAATGTTGGGAGGAAAGATCAACTACATGGCGGTGGGTGCTGCCTCACTGCGGCCTGATATTGGAAGGCTATTCTCTGCCGCTGGAATAGTCGTCATGGAAGGTTACGGAATGACTGAAACGTCTCCCATCATAACGATGAACCGATGGGAGCCCGGGCTCAACCGATTTGGGACAGTGGGGATGACCATACCCGGAGTAGAAATCAAGATTGACCAGCCGAATGAAGAACAAGAAGGTGAGATTTTGGTGAAGGGCCCCAATGTGATGCAGGGGTATTACATGAAGCCGGAGTTGACAAAACAAGCATTTACTGAAGATGGTTGGTTCAGAACCGGTGATGTGGGCAAGTTCGTTCATCAGCGATTTTTGAAAATCACGGACCGGAAGAAGGATATATTTAAGACATCCGCAGGAAAATATATCGCTCCGCTGCCGCTGCAAAATCATTTTACAAAGTCTCCCTTCATCCAACGATGTCTTGCCATTGGCTTTCAAAGACCATTTGTCACCGCTCTGATCGTGCCGCATTTTTCTCTTCTTCAAGCCTGGTGTACTGAAGAGGGTATTCATTGGACCTCGCCTCAATTTATGGTTCATAACATTAAAGTGCGCGCCAAAATCTTGCAAGAGATTGACTCACTCAACAACGAGTTGCCCAATTTTCAGCGAGTTAAAGATTTTGTATTGTGCAACGAGGAATGGACCATTGAGAGCGGTGAGATTACAAATACCCTTAAGCCCGTGAGGCACACGCTTGTTGAACACCACAAGGCCGCCATTGAGAAGATGTACGCTTCAATCTGAAAGTCTATTACTTCAGGTCTTTTTGAAGGGAATTCCTGCGGGAGATGACAAATGTAATCGATGTATTCATTTCTTCTTTTGCCTCCTCCAACTTGAAAGGCTCCTTCCCCAGGAACATGGAAGCACGCGCAGAAGCAGCATCATTGCTCAACGATTGCAATTCAGACATCACCTGGTCAGCGTTGGCCTTGAGGCTCTCTGCGGGCAGCGCCTGGAGTAATTTTCTGAATTCGGCCTCATACATCTTATAGACATATTCATCGGAGCCGATGGCGCGGTCCAAAGGGTCCTCACTGGAAAACACAAGTTTATTTTTCAATCCTGGTATAGCATTTCGTGCTTTCGATCCTTCGTGCGGCACGGGCCTGAGGATATCATCGTAATCCCATGGAATAACATCAAACTGTCCGGTTTTCGGAAGAATGTACAAGTACAGTTCATCCATGTAATCACCATTCATGATCAGGTAGTTGAAGGCCATCCAGTTAAAGTAGTGCTCGGTGTTCAAGGACACCTGCAGCCTTTTGTACAACTCCTCACCGTTATACTTCTTGATGTCTTCGTACAAACTTAGAAACTGCTTTTTATATTTCTTCACATCTTCCTTGACTTCAGTGTCGATGTACTCATCATCGATGTTGTGCTCGGCTCCACGGCGGATCATATAAGGACTCTTGGCATCGCCGGCTGTGTAGTGACGGGGCTTTTCAACGAGCAGGTAAATTCCCTGGGGTTGGTCGTTGATCCATAAAGTACAATATGTGTTGAAGAGTGGAAAAATATTGAGTTGCGCCATGTTCAAAAATGCCCAGCGGTTATGCCACAGGTTCTTGTCCATGACCAGGTTCATCAGGTCAAATTTCTTGATCTTGTTGTTCTTGCCCTGCAGGGTGATGGTGACCGCTTTTTCCAGATCCACCGAAAGGGATTTATGTTCAAAGGTGAGCGAGTTGTTGCCGCGGCTGTGTATCTCTTTGACCACGGCGGTCTCCTGGTTTACCATCATGACCGGGTTCTTCAACACCATCTTCTCACCTTTGCTGAGCAAGAGGTTGTCGAGCTGGTTAGGTGTTATCTTGATCCTGATTTGGGGAAACGATGATACTTCCTGCTGGCCTGACACATCAGCAATGCCAACGAACATAATGATTGCCAAACCAAGGAGGATTCTCATGGGTGAGTCTTTGTGAGTCAAATTATCAAAAAAATAGCCCTTTGACAAATGCTAAGGCCATCGCTTTGCAGCGTTTTTAAGTGTCTGGTGTGTTTTACCAATTAATGATTTCTTGCTATTTTTGAAAAACTAATCCGCAACCGTTATGTCAAAAGGACAAGACAAGAAAAAGGAAGACAAAAAAAAGCCGCTCAAGACACTGAAAGAAAAGAGGGCTGAGAAGAGAGCCAAGAAAGAAGGAAGGACCTAATTCCATTGGCCTGCTGATATGAACACGATAGACCCTTCAGTCGCAGACTGCAGAGGGTACCCTCATTCGGTTGTGAAAATCTGTACAATCAGATTTGAAAATGAACCAATTTGAAGATTTGAAAATGGCACTTATCTTCAAATAGGCTAATTTTCAAATTGCCTCATTAATTATCGTATCTTTGCACTTTAGTCCTCCAAATTCCCGTAAAAAGGCGTCCCGACTCAGTCGGGACCACTGCGTTGACCCAAGAGGCGTTGTAATAAATTTTTAGCGAGCCTCGCTGAACGAAAAATTAAATCATGTCATTCGAAAAATTAAATCTTATTGAGCCCATATTGCGGGCCCTGAAAAATGAAGGCTATACGCAGCCCACTCCTATTCAAGAACAAGCAATACCTGTATTACTAGAACGCAAAGACCTGTTGGGATGCGCTCAAACGGGTACAGGAAAGACGTTGGCCTTCGCTGCCCCGATTATGCAACTTCTCCACCAGGATGAACTGTTTGTAAAAGGACCCGCAGGAATCAAGACATTGATCCTGACGCCCACGCGCGAGCTTGCAATCCAGATCGGCGAAAGCTTTGCGGCCTATGGAAAATTCCTCCGGCTGAAACATACCGTCATCTTTGGCGGCGTATCCCAGAAATCACAAACCGATGCCCTGCGCGCCGGAGTTGACATCCTTGTTGCGACCCCGGGCCGTCTGCTGGACCTCATGGATCAACGGTATGTGCACCTTCAACATGTCAAAATTTTTGTGCTAGATGAGGCCGACCGCATGCTGGACATGGGTTTTATTCACGATGTAAAAAAAATCATCG
>JAYWDR010000449.1:0-10269 GCA_043779735.1 Cyclobacteriaceae bacterium
GATATTTGGTTTATGCGTTCCAATACGCATGGAGACAATTGGACCACACCAGTCCGTATTAATCAGGACGATCCTGGCAAACATCAATTTCTTCCTTGGGTGGCGGTGGATCAGACCAATGGCAATATTTATATAGTGTATTACGATCGAAGAGCTCACGATGACCTTCACACGGATGTGTACCTTGCCTACTCGTTCGATGGAGGAAATGTATTTAAAGAAGTCAAAGTAAGCGAGGAGTCTTTCGTTCCTACCAAGGAAAAGTTCTTTGGCGACTACATTAATATTGCCGCGCATGCCGGCATTGTCACTCCCATCTGGACACGTATGGATGAAGGCAAGACAAGCGTGTGGACTTCCGTGATAAAAGATGGCGATCTAAAGAAGACCAAATAGAATCAATTGTTATAAAGTGAATTAAGGGCGGTCCGATCATTCCGGTGATTTATAGGATATGGTAAAATCATAGTGCTCCTTAAGATGATCTACCGCTTTTTCCATACTCCGCTTTCCGATGTAGCACCATAGGCAAACCACTTCGGACACCACTTCAATATGTATCGCAGGCCTTTTCATTCGTTCGGAATTTGTATGTAAACAGGCAGAAATGCATTAAAAGTTCACAGAGCCTAAAACATTCCTGGTTGACCATGTTATTCATTTTACAAACCTTCTTATTACCTTTGCGGCTTAAAGACAGAAAACAACTTAATATGATAGTAGCAGAGAAACTTAACTTCAAAGTAAAAGACCTTTCACTGGCCGCATGGGGCCGAAAAGAGATCAAATTGGCAGAAGCTGAAATGCCCGGATTGATGGCGCTCAGAGAAGAATTTGGCCAAAGCAAGCCCCTTAAAAACGCCCGTATTGCAGGCTGTTTGCACATGACCATTCAGACGGCCGTGCTGATCGAAACGCTGAAAGAATTAGGAGCTGAAGTCTCCTGGTCATCATGCAATATTTTCTCCACCCAGGACCATGCTGCTGCGGCCATCGCCAAAGCAGGAATACCGGTATTTGCCTGGAAAGGAATGAATGAGACGGAGTTTGACTGGTGTATCGAGCAAACCCTGTATGCCTTCAAGGATGGCAAGCCTCTCAACATGATCCTGGATGACGGGGGTGACCTGACTAATATGGTCCTTGACAGAAACCCGGAATTGATTCCTGGCATCAAGGGAATCTCCGAAGAAACTACCACAGGTGTTCACCGTCTTAATGAACGGATGAACCAGGGAAAACTTCCCTTGCCTGCGATCAACATCAATGACTCGGTAACGAAGTCAAAGTTTGACAATAAGTACGGCTGTAAAGAATCGTTGGTAGACGCTATCCGCAGGGCTACCGATGTAATGATGGCCGGTAAGGTGGCGGTCGTGGCGGGATATGGAGATGTGGGCAAAGGCTCAGCGGCTTCGCTCCGTGGCGCCGGTGCCCGCGTGACTGTGACCGAGATTGATCCTATCTGCGCACTGCAGGCAGCTATGGATGGCTTTGCTGTCAGGAAGATGGATGACGCAGTAAAAGACGCTGACATTGTCGTGACTGCCACTGGCAACTTTGGTATCGTAATGGGTCGTCACTTCGAAAAGATGAAAGACAAAACGATCGTTTGCAACATAGGTCACTTTGACAATGAGATTGATGTAGCTTGGTTGAACAAGAACGCGGCCAAAGATGAAGTGAAACCTCAGGTTGATTTATATACCATGAAGAGTGGTCGTCAGGTTATTTTACTGGCCGAAGGTCGCTTGGTGAACCTGGGATGTGCTACAGGCCACCCTTCGTTTGTCATGTCGAATTCATTTACGAACCAGACCTTGGCGCAAATCGAACTGTGGACAAACACTGGTAAATACGAAAACAAAGTCTACATGCTTCCCAAGCACCTGGATGAAAAAGTAGCTCGCCTTCACCTGAAGAAAATAGGTGTGGAACTCGAGAACTTGTCAACGGAGCAGGCCAAATACATTGGTGTGGATGCACAAGGACCATTCAAGCCCGACTATTATCGATACTAGACTCTCTGCTTGCCCATTGAGAGGCCCTATCCTGTTCATAGGGTGGGGTTTTTTTGTGGAGTCTGGAGGTGCAAGTCTTTAGGGTCTTACTCGATCACTCAGGATGATAGACGCGCTTTGCTTCTTTGTAAACCTGGGCCTTATCCAACGTCATTGGCTTTGTTTTCTGTTTGGCAAATAGCTCCATCTGATCAGCATAATGAGGACTGTCGGGTCGGCTGGAGGCTCCGTAACAGTTTACACTTTCAATCACAGGGCCCTGCTTGGTAAATTTTATTAATTCAATGTATGATTCACCTTGCTCGCCCTTCACCATGCCATTCTTGGAAGGGGCCGATCGCATGGATGAAATGACATCGGGAATACCCGGCAGGGGAACGGATTTTTTTCCTCGTTCAAGCTTCTGGTAACGGCCCAAGGGTACTTCGGTGGTTCCAAAGTGTTTTTCAAGGTATCGCTTCGTGTAGATCAACAAATCAATGGATTTCGATGTTGAAAGTGATCGGTAGGTGGCTCCGTTCTCCTGCTCTTCTACTACCTTATAATAGAGAATGGAGAATAATGTGGCGGCTTTGCTATCCACATCGGCCCTTCGGTCCCAGGTTTTCAGCGAACGAATCAGAGGCGTCAATGCGGGATAGTCATTTTCATTCAGTAAGAAGAGTGTGTCACAATTGGTATTATAATGTATTTGAGATGGCAATTGCAGGTCGTACTTGATTCGTTTCATGTCCTCGTACCTGACCGTTGCATAGTCCTTGATCAATTCCATGAATCGCTCACTCCGGTTATTGTTATTTGTTTCATAACTCATCGTGGGATCATAATTTTCCACTTTGATATTGTCTTGAGTGGCGGTGGCATTGAAGGGGGAATGGTTGCTGTTAAAAATATAGCCTGAAGAAGGTTGCAGCACCTGGGGCAGACTATTGAATGGATGAAAGTCTGTCCACAGTGTTTGAGACGTGTTGCCGGGTATGGTAGTATTCCAGGCAAAGCCTTTGTTTCGCAATGGTATTTTCCCATTGCTGACATAATAAATCGTATCAAAGCGGTCAGCATAGATGATGTTAAAGCCTGAGATCGCATTTATGCTAAGTGCTTGTTTGAATTGAGTAAAGTTTTTCGATTTATTCATCCGGTACCATTGTTCGAGCGCGCGAATTTCCATCAAGGCGCCGGTGCGCAGGGCGAATGTGCCTTTTTTTGTGATCATCGTTGGACCGTAGATGCTGCTAAAGGCATCTTTCTTTACAGAAATCCTGAGCCAGGCAATTTTTACTTTCAGAGGTACCACTCTACGTTCCAGTCCTTTCCATTGGCCATCCACCTTGTATTGATTCTTGTTAGTAGGATTTATTTCCAACTGGTAAACGTCCAGTTTATCAGGATAGTTGACGGTGTGAGCCCAGCCAAGATATTCATTGCAGCCGTGAAGAATTATAGGTGATCCCGGGAATAAAGCACCTACGATGTTCCAGCCTTCTTCACTTGCGAGATGTGCCTCATACCAGGCGACAGGTCCTTCAAGGGGTTGGTGAGAGTTGATTGCTAAATAGGTATTGCCATCGGAAGTGATTTTTGAATTAAAGGCATACGCATTGGAGCCGCCCGGTTTCCAAGAGGTTAGTTGAGGAATGGTACCGTTCGTAATTTGCCGAAGGGCCTTATCGACTCCGGCAGATATGGCCAATTGAAGAACAGAGTAGGTGAGCATATCTTTCGGAGTGACTGGAAACATTCTCCTAAAGAGAGTTTCTTTAGGATGTGCTTTGGCGTAGGCGTTGATGCCATCACAATAAGCCTGAAGAATTGTCTTGAATGCCGGAGAAATATCTTGTTCATACTTCTGGTCCACTAATTCCCGGCATCGCAAGAACTGGATGATGTAGTCAATGGTAGCGCCTGATTTTCCTGAATATTGTCCCATCATCGCTTTGCCGGCGAGGAATCCTAATTGAATAGTCTTAAAATCATCTTCCGCATGAGCCCAGGCCAGCCCATAGGCAACTCCCGCATCCGTCTTGGAGAATATATGAGGTACGCCCCAGGTGTCCCTGACAATATCAATGTCGGCAGGAACGATAGGCGTCTGGGTTGCAGCATTTATGGAAATGAGAACAAAGAGAAGTACAAGTAACCTCATGAGAAAGCTTGTTAATGAAGAGCTAAAGTCACTTCCGGTAAGTTAGAAAACTTTGTGCTTCTCTTCAGAAAACTGGTTAACCCCTGCACTTGTCCAGCAGATTGCTGAGTAGGAAAGCTTCGTCTTTGGAAAGCTGAATGTGTGTTTTTTCAGAATCGTCAATGTGAGGGTCAATTTTGCTCAACACCTCAAGTCCTTGCCGGGTAATCAAAATATCAGCAGCACGCTTGTCGTTGGAGCAAGGCACCTTGGAGATGAGTTTTTTCTTCACCAACCTCTCCAGCAGGCGGGGAATGTCAGAATTCTTGTCAAGCATCCTGGATTTTATTTCAGCGCCTGAAATTTTGATTGGATGTTGGCCCCGGAGGATCCGAAGCATGTTGAACTGCGAAGAAGTAATACCAAAAGTTTTGAAGAAATCCTGTTGTGCAGCTTGTAGCCAGTTGGCGGTGTAGAGCAGGTTAATTACTACCTTTTGATAGGCGTTCTTGAACTTTGGCTGCTTGATCGCTTCTTCGATGGTCATGGGGATACAAGACGATGGTAGAGGGATTCTTAGAAATGAATAAGCCTTGTCACTGGTGACAAGGCTTATTCGCTTCATTCATTGTAAAATTATTGTTTGACAAATTCTCCGTTTGCGATGATGAGAACTTCTTCGCTCAACATAGCTCCTCCGGGACTTCCTACTCCAAAATCTGTACGCTTAATAGTGCCAGACACTTTGAAGCCGGCCATTAGTTTTTTGTTGCGTGGATGAGTAACGGGACCATTCAGAGTAACATCCATTTCTACTGCTTTGGTTACTCCTTTGATGGTGAGGTCACCAGCAACTTTATATTTGTTTCCTTCCACCTTTTTGAAAGACGTGCTTTTGAAGGTAAGTTTTGGGAATTTCGCAACGTCAAAGTAGTTGGCGCTTTTGAGGTCATTGTCCCTGTTTTCATTGTCGGTATTTATGCTGGCTATGTCGGCTGAAATTTCAAAAACAGCATCGGACAAGTCGTCTTTAGAGGCAGTGATGGAAGCATCAAACATCTTGAAAGAGCCACCCACTTCAGAAATCATCATGTGGGTAATGCCGAAGCCTACCTTTGCATGGGCTTTGTCTACTGCCCAGGTTTGAGAAAATGCACTGCCTGACGCCAGGACCAGTACCGCGAGAATGTTTAATTTTTTCATAGTTATTTTTTTTGGTATGCAAGTATAACGAAGAATATGAAATATATGTTTAAACATATATTATTATGATTCTAACTACTTGATAATCAATATAATTACTTTGAATGCGATGGAAAAATACCCCAATTAGAGATTGATCCAATACGTCAGTTTCAGCACCAGCGCCCTTAATTTAGGCTGGCCGACATAAAATATCTGGTCATGGGAGGAGGCTTCGGCGAAATAGTTATCGGTATACACCAGAAACAAATCCGACACGGGTTTGAACCGCCATTGTAGTCGTGAGTTGATGTTCAGGTTGTTGATCTGATTGTTGTATTGCAGATAAGTGGTCCAAAATAGTTTTCTTGAAAATGTGAAATCAAATTTTGGTCCAAGCAATAGCAGGTCGGAGCTTCTGTACGGCAACGGCAAGCGAATCCGGTTGTAACTAAAATTCATGGAGATCACCGCATGGGGTTGAATTCGATAGCTGATGGTGCCATCGATATTCTGACGATGACCATTGAAGTATTCTCCCAGGCGTGATTGAAAATTATAGAATAGTCTTTTTCTGGCATTCGAATTATAGCTCAGAATAGCGCTGTTGTAATAAAAGTTAGAACCGGCAGGCGCTTCCAGCCCACCCGAACCGGATGGATCAAATGGTCGGAACAAATAGACAAAATCCCTGCGGATCCGCATGAAGAATTGGGCATTATTCTGAAAAGTAATCTTGTACCATAGGTTAGCATCCCAGTCGGTAGTTCCGTAGAGATCATTCCAGATGAGATCGATGTCGGTCCCAGGTCCGTGATTGTTGATAATTTTGGATTTTGGGTAGAAGCTATAATAGGCTTCCGGCGCTACTCGCTTAAATCGTTTGCGAGGTGTGAAGCCCACCTCAGGATTATAATTTGCGCCAACGTCCTGCGCCAGAATTTCAATGTCAAAATTAGGAACCTGGTAGACCAATTTTAACGTTGCCGCATAGGTGCTGTCTTTATTGCTCTGATCAAAGGACCGGTGATAAAAGGCCTTGCCCGTCCACCGGTTATCGCGTGATGCAAGATTGTAATCAATGCCCACGAGTCGGTTGTATTTCGCATCCTGAAAGGATTGCTTGTTGATGAGGATCATCCCAATATTGGATCGTGAAAATAGTTTTCTCTGTACTGCGGCCACTGAGTAATTGACCGAGGGAAGGTTAATGGAATTGTCTTCAGCCGCTTGCATGGTCATCATCCCAACCCGCCAATTGTTATCAATTTTGCCGCTGATGCGTGCCCCACCGTAAATACGATTCTGAATATTTTGTCCAGTGGAAGGATCGCGCGTAACACCAATTCTTCGGGAGAAGAATGGCCGCATGTTGCTGTAGCCAAAATTGGCAAACAAGTCGCCGTTCTCTAAAAAGAATTGTCGTTTCTCAGGATAGAAGATTTCAAACCGGTTGAGATTGGTGACTTGCTGGTCTACCTCCACCTGCGAAAAGTCGGGGTTGGCCGTCAGGTCAAGGTTGAGTGCCGGGCCAACGGCAATTTTTACATCACCTCCAACATCTGGTTTAGATTCGGACTTTGTTCCGCTTTCAAAGTCCTTGCCGGTCTTACCTGCCACGTAAGGAATGACCGAAATGTTACCGCCTGGATGCGGCAGTGGCTGGTCCCAAATGAGTTCGCGAATTGAGGCCAGGTTGCCCAGTGGATAGGCGCGCGAGACCGGTGACCAGGTTGACCGTTCTGTATACTCGCTGTCTACGCGAAAAAAATTAAGATGCCAGGAGCTAAGGCCTTGTTTGTATCGTATCGTCTTAAATGGAATTGCCATCTCGCAGACCCAGCTGTCATTGAGGATTTTGGCCTCTGAATACCATTTGTTATCCCAGGACAGTGAAAGGTCTTCGCTGTCGGCTCCGCCATTTGAAATAAGGCCTTCACGCTGAACCCCAAATGGATTGACTCCAAATTGAAATGCATTGGTGCGGTCCTTATAGGTGTCAAGAGTGATGACAAAGGCATCGAAGGCCTCACCACGGAAATCGCGTCTGAGGGACGGAGTGACATATTTGCGTGGTCCCAGGTTGTGCATGATCGCAAATACATAGATGAAGTGTTCATCATAACTCATGCGAACTTCTGTTTGGACCTTTGCGTAAGAGGAGTCGAACGGAAAATGTTGTTTGAACTGGTCAGCCACCTCTGCCTCCCTCCAGTCCAATTCATTCATTTCACCGTCAACGATTATTTTTCCCACGGCTTTTTTGATGTGCAGACCGGGTTTCTGAGAAAAGCCCGAAATCGCCAGGATTATAAAGAGTAATGAAATATGGAAATACGTTGCTCTCATTGAAATCCGAAGCTGCAAGAATACTGAAAGGAAATAAATTAATAGCTACCATTCCAAATAGAAGTCTTTGGTAAGCTGGTGATATCCCTCTGTCCATTCGTCATTGGCCTCGTATAGGAACAAGGATTCTTCCCGGGGGGACTGATGTGTGAATGCGAACTGCATGAGTGACCGCTCCTGTAATTTTCCTGAACGTGTGAAGAATCGCGTTAGCCGATGAAGAAGTAGTTTGTTCGACCTCGCCTTGGTTGTGAATGTCTCACTCTCGGCAAAGGGAAGTATGATGCAAAGTTTCCCGTTCGGTAACAGCAATCGAATGGTAGCCGCAATCAATTCATCCAGCGATAGCGTATTGGGATGGCGTGCTTTGCTTCTCTTTTCATTGGGTGGCAGCAAGCTGTTTGAGAAGAAGGGAGGATTGCATACAATGAGATCATACTTCTTCCCAGGATAGAAGTCCTGAATTCTATTGTTAGATACTGTGATTTTTTCCGGCCATGGACAATTTGAGACATTGTTGGAAGCCTGTTGTGCATCTTCAATAAGTATCTCAACCGCATCAATCTTTGTCTCCTCGCTGCTCCGTTGCGCCATCATGATGGCGATGACCCCTGAGCCTGTGCCGATGTCAAGAATTGTTTTGGCTTGTTCGACGACAGCCCACGCGCCTAAAAGTACCGCATCGGTTCCCACCTTCATTGTGGAGCCGTCATCACAAACCGAGAATTTCTTAAATGTAAAAACTCCCACAGATCTTATTGCGACTTGGTTTCTGGTAAGGCGCTCATGATCTTTTGTGTCAGACCAACGATGTCAAACCCATGATGGCTGATACCCAATCGAACGACGACCAACTTTTGAGAAGGGATAATAAATACGGATTGCTCCTCAAACCCCTCCGCGCCAAATTCATCGTGAGGAATTCCAGGATGGTAACTTTTCTCATAATTGTCTTTTGCGCCAGCATTAAGCCAGAATTGGGCACCGTATTGTCCAATAGGCGCGGCCGGGACCGGGGTGGAAGAATATTTTACCCATCCTTCCGGGAGTATGCGTTCACCATTCCATACGCCGTCATTCAAGTATAAAAGCCCAAATCTTGCCCAGTCGCGGGCTGAACCGTAGCCACAAGAGGAACCCACGAAAGTACCGGAAGCATCAGGTTCCAAAAGGGTATGATACATTCCGATTTTATAGAAGAGTCTCTCATAGGGGAACCGGTAATACAGGCTGTCTCCCAGGCTTTGGCGGATAATCTTTGAAAGTAAGTTGGCAGTCCCGCTGGAGTACTCAAAAAACTTGTTGGGCTTGGATTTTGTTTTTTCTTTTCTTACGACACATTCCTGGGCCCTACCCATCACATAGGTGCACGAGCACATTGTTTTGGCTGCATAGGCGGCCAGGACGGGTGGAAAGGTAGCTCCCATGTAGATAATCCCCACAAGCAAAAGGCTCCCCAGTAAAACGAGCGAGTATTTGAAAACTTTATTCATAGGCATTCAGTTCTTCAAGGAACCGGAAAAATCCGGGAAAGCAAGCAAGTTATCCATCGGGTGGAATGTAACTAAGCCGCCTGTGCTTTTTTCCAGGCATCAAGTCGGGTATCAATCATCCCGAACCACAACGGTGGTATCAAGGCAGCGAGAATCATGGTTGGATATCCAAAAGGAAGCTGTGGGCTTTCATCATAGTGGTCAAGCACCTGGTACCTGTTGATGGCATTGAAGTGATGGTCAGAGTGGCGTTGCAGCTGAAACAGGAAAAAATTACTTACCAGGTGGCTGGCATTCCATGAATGCTGGGGATTAACCCTTTCGTATTGTCCCGGGGAAATTTCCTTTCTGACAATCCCATAATGCTCAATGTAGTTTACCAATTCCAGGAGACTGAAGGCCAGCACACTCTGGGTAAAGAAGAATATGGGTATTTCCCAGTGTAAAACGTCCGTTGTCCAATAGAAAACCATCACGAGCAGGCCACAAAAGGCAATCGGAAGTAGTGTAAACCATATCATGGAGTTGCTGAGACTTAGCTGTGATTTGCCCTTTCTTTGTAAGATCACTGCCTCCAACTTCCAGGCATGCGTAAAACTCCCGAACACTGATTGAAACCAGAAGGAATAAAAGTTCTGGCCTTTGCGGGCAGTAGCAGGGTCTTCCGGTGTGGCCACAAAAACGTGGTGACCCCGGTTATGTTCGATGAAGAAATGCATGTAGCACACGGTCATCAGCAATGCCTTGCTGTAAAATTGTTCAAGCTTTGATTTTTTGTGTCCCAGTTCATGGGCTACCGTGATGCCAATGCCACCGGTGACTAGTGCACATCCTAACGTGAAGCCGCCCCATTCGATAGGTGTTGTAATAGCTCCAGATGAAACTGTGTAGGCACACCACAGGATGAAGGTGAATTGCATGTATGCCCAAGCATAGGTGATGAAGCGGTAGTAAAATTCTTCCCCGACCTTTTCTTTCTCTTCCCTTGGAACATTATGGGTATCCAAACCAACGCGATAGTCGATAGTGGGTATGAGGATAAATACAAAAATCAAAGCAGTAAAATTCCACCATCCGCCCCAATAGGATCCTATGACCA
>JAYWDR010000450.1:0-10160 GCA_043779735.1 Cyclobacteriaceae bacterium
GCCGAGAGCCCACTACCCTCACACATTTCAATCAAATGACCTAGCAATCCAAAGCCCGTTACATCTGTCATCGCGTTAACATAGGATAGTTTTCCAAATTCAGCGCCTAGCTTGTTCAGAGTTAGCATGGTATCGACTGCCATTTTTAAATGGGCATCACTTACTATACCCTTTTTCTGCGCCGTTGTGACTATGCCGATTCCCAGCGGTTTCGTTAAATAAAGGAGTGAGCCTTCTCTTGCTGTATCATTGCGCTTAAGATGTGCCTTTTTCAATTTTCCGGTAACGGCCAATCCAAAAACAGGTTCAGGACAATCAATGCTGTGACCTCCGGCCAATGGGATGCCTGCTTCACCGCAAATTTTCCTGCTTCCTTCCAATACCTCCCTGGCCACTTCGGGCGGAATTTTGTTGATAGGCCAGCCTAAAATGGCGATGGCCATAAAAGGCTCACCTCCCATAGCGTATACATCACTGATGGCATTGACGGATGCTATGGCTCCAAAAGTGAAAGGGTCATCTACAATGGGCATAAAAAAATCCGTAGTGCTGACAATGCAGGTACCATCTCCAATGTCATACACCGCTGCATCGTCTTTCGATTCATTTCCGACCAGCAAGTCAGGAAATATTCCTTTGGGCAAATCGGAATGAAGCATGCTGTCCAGGACGGCAGGGGAAATTTTGCAGCCGCAGCCAGCACCGTGGGAGTACTGAGTTAGTTTTATTCCGATCATATATTCTTTTTATTACTTATCGACACATGGAACACATAGATATTCTTCGCCATCCTAACAATTCCTACGTGCTCTATGTACCTATGAGGTCAATTAATTTTTTCGCATACGAGCCGGAATCCTTACCATCCCATGGCATCGTCAACTTAATTCGATTTTTCCGCTTATCAATACTCCCCAGATATGCCTTGTCGTAGTAGGTGAGCAGAATATCAATCACGGAAAACATGTCATTTTGAAGCAGCCTTTCTTTGGCAAGCTGAAAGTTTTGACCACCTAACTTCTTCACGACCTTCCCCATGGTTGTTAAGAACTCGCCCCGATCGGCTAGGCCATATTCATTCACCAATCGTTGAATACGGACTTCTTTCGGCACGTCCATTTGTACCAGCAGGCTTTCGTGCATGTGTTGCCAGAATTCCCTGGGCAGAAAAATTTTGCCTATCGCGATGGACTCATCCTCTACCCAAACACGTCGCGATAAATCTAGTTTCAGAATCTCCTCGAATAATTCATTCTGAAATTGTTCTGTCGTCGGTTGCGCCGGCATTAATAGCCCCCCGAAAGCAGAGCCTTTGTGGTGGGCTAAATTCTCCAAATCAAGAATTTGTTCTCCGTGAGAAGCCAACGCCCGCAGGACTTCACTTTTGCCACTGCCGGTGCAACCGGTAATTGTTATAATCGGGAGGGGTGTATTAAAAGACTCCAGCGCACCATGTCTATAGGCCTTGTAACCACCTTCCAGGCATTGCGACTTAATGCCAGCCATCCCAATGAATTGGGCGAAATTGTTCGATCGCATCCCCCCCCGCCAGCAATGGACAAGTATCTCCTTGCCATGTGCAACTTTTTCTGCCGCAGCTATGATCTCCAGCAGCCGCGGACCCACCAGCCTAAATCCTTCCTTAATCGCTTCCCGTTGTCCTTTTTGTTTGTAGGTGGTGCCCACCACCACCCGCTCGGCATTATTTAGCAGGGGTATGTTGATGGCCCCCTGGATATGACCCAGTTCAAATTCGCCTTCAGAGCGCACATCCACTACTGGAAAACGATGCCGGAGGGAAAGGAACTCAGTGATTGAAAGTGCCATGTAACTTTTTCAGTGTCAAAGCTACAGTTTTGCTCAGTAGAAAGACCTCTATTGAATAGTGATGTGGCCCGAGCTAATCACCAAAATTCACTCCAATGTTGGTGGCGATTCCAATTCGGAAGCCGTATCCAGCATAATTTCCATTCTGGAAGGAAGTGGCGGCCTCCAATCGGAAGACGCGAAGAATGCCATCTAGTCCGTAACCAACTTCCGTATAATTCTGGGAAGTAGGGCTGCTGAGGTAATTGATAAAAATATTTTCAGTGACACCTGCAAGTCTCACATAGGCAATTCGTGTTACGAGGAACTTGCGCCAATGATAATGCACATTAGCGCTCAAGTATTTGTCTTGTGTGCTGTAGGCATAATAGTCCAACAATCTGAAGCTGCCGACAGGGTCGGTGGTTACTACCGGAGTCTTGTTACCCAGAAAATGTTTGTAGTCCATGAAGAACATCTTGCTGTTACTGAAGAATGTACCTGCCTTTACGTTGATGTCTAATGTACCGCGAATGCCAAACTTTAGCTGGTATTTTGTACCCAGCTCAAGTTGCTCAAAATTAACATCGCTGTTGAGGGCGCCAAAACCACGCCTATACTCGGCTGTAAAGAGTGGGGAGGAATTGTTTACCCTTGATTTCCGGCCATTGCGTATTCTGTATTTCTGCCATGGACGGGCTTCGATACCCAGTGTTCCTGTAAATGCATTATGTGTCTGAAACCCAGTCGAGTTTAGTTCAAGACTAACCGGGGCGTTGGCTGTATATGATTTCTCTTTCAGATCAACCAGGGTATATCCAGTATTGTTAAGTAGTTCGCTACGCCTTGCCCAGGTCCACTGTGTATACAGCGTAAAGCGTTCATTAAGTTGCTCGCGCCACTTCAGGTCCACAAAGTTCCGCTCATATAACTTCATGAGGTTATCTTCCAGCAAGAGTGTGGTGAAGGTATTGACCAAAGGATGTATTGGCTCATCATGGTTGTATTGCTGAACATACCGTCCACTTTCCAGCGTCAACCTTCTCTTTTGGTTCCGGTAATCCACCCTTACTATTCCCGACAAGGTGTTGCGTGAAAAAGCGTAGCGCCCCACGGGAGTAATCTCAAGTCTCGACACCTTGGGGCGACTGTCCGGCTTGAGCGAATCACGTTTCACCCAACGCTTGTAGTAACTAACCCGGTAGATCAGGTTCAGCCCTTCCACGGTGTTGAACCCACCCCATGGCGTGTGGATCTGCAAGTCCTCCGTCTTGGATAGTTTGTACCGATCTCCAATCAGCACATCCCTGGGCTGAAAACCCTTGCTCTTGGATGGCTTGAGGGAATCACCTTCATCTCTCCTTTTTTGGACGATTGACATACTATCTGTCACTTTGTAGCCCTTCATTTCTTGCTTGGTCAAAGGGGTGGGTCGCATTTCCGACCAGAAAGTAGAATCTTTCTTATACGCCAATGAATCGACCTTGAATGACCTTTCTTCAATTACATCAGGTTCTTTCTGTCCCTTTTGTTCTGCCTTTTCATACTCCTTCACCATCTGGTTAAGTTCCTTACGTGTCACCTCTTTGCCTGACTCCAATCTCTGTTGCAGTTGTTGTCCCTTTTTGCTGTATTTTTTCTCTACCTCCCTGGCTTGCTCCTTTTGTACAGTCTCATCGATGACGGTCATTTCCTGAGATAATGCTGGATTGAGCGTGATCTTATAATTCCTGACAGTAGCCAGGTAATCCGCCACAAATTCAAACCCGAATATTTTTCCCTCTACAAAAAACTGCTGCGATACAGGAAGCCAGGCTTTGTCCTCGATGGGGTTATAAATTTGCTTGACATGGAACTTAATACCTAGTTTGGTGACGTTCAGGTCCGCACTGTGGATGCTCCACCAATCCTCCACGATGTATATCACGCCATCAAATACGTTATCCCCTTTTGAGCGCGGCGTTACTTTGATTTTGCTTATATCATAGGACCGGTCTTTGAAAGTACCCAGGTATTCAAAACGGTAGTACGAAAATGATTTTGGTGAAAGCGGCGAAACCGTTTCGGCGATCTCAGGTTCGTACAAACTTCCAAAAATGTACTCGTTAGGTGATGTGCTTCGGTTATTTCCATTCGTGTACACCGCAATAACTTTCTCTTCAAACTTATTAGGTCGGGTAAATTTAATTTCGCTCACAGATTCAGAAATAAAAACGCGGTCCTTTGTTATGCCTTCTTTCTCCAATGCTTTCTTTGCCAGCCAAGGATAGTCTTTTAGTTGGCCTTTGCCCTTCACATACACCTTGGCGGAGTAACTATCAATTTGCTGCGTATGGTATTTTGCCTTTGCCATCGCCTTGCGCATGATCGTATAGGCAGGATCCTCTTTACCGGCTTTCACCATGACCGACTGCAATTGAATAATTTGTGTCTTTAATAGGATGTTGATTTCTGTAAATGTTTCGGTGATATCCACTGAGAGACTTTGTGTTTCATAGCCCAGGTAATGAAAAATGAGATCATAACGACCTGGTGCCAGGACAATTTCATAATGGCCTTGGGGGTCGCTTACTGCTCCAGAGCCGGTCTGCTTTACATATATTGTAGAAAACGCTAATGCAACACCATCATCGCCCTTGATCATTCCGCGTATGCCTCCCGCCATGGCTGACCAGGACAGTGTAATAAGGATTGCGAACACGAGGAATTTCTTCATTACTTGCAAAGACGCAAAGTTGTCCACTGAAGTTGCCATTTAGGGGACTTTACTTATAATAGTTGCGAAGGCGTATCATTTGCTCCACAGGCTCTGATACAAGATACCGGACCGACTGATTGCTCTTGATGCATTGTCGGATGTATGTAGCTGAAATATCAAGAAGGGGTGCATCTATCATTCTCACCTTGGTATGACGTCGCAGTTCGGTATTAGTTACATCCGGTCGGGGGTACACATACAATCCATAATGTTCTAGAATCTGATCGTGATTCTTCCATTTTTCAAAGTTCACAAGATTATCCTCCCCAAGTATGACACTAAACTTCATCTGTGGATTTTTCTCATTAAGAACAGTAAGCGTATCAATGGTATAATTGGGTTTAGGCATATTGAATTCCACATCTGAGACACCCAGTTTGTAGTTGTCGGCAATGGCTGCCTTGATCATATCGTACCTGTCAAATTCATGCAGTAGGCCTTTGGCTGGCTTAAAAGGATTTTGAGGCGTCACGACAAACCAAACCTTGTTAAGATCCGTGTTCTCTGCCATGATATTGGCAATAATCATGTGCCCGAGGTGGATGGGATTAAAAGAGCCAAAGAAAAGTCCGATTTTCTGACCCTGGTTCATGAGGCTGGTTTGATCACAATAACAAAAGAAAGCTATTTAGCCTTAAACTCGTCATACAGCCGTTGGGCTTCTGACAACGATTGCTGGAGGTCTCCATTAAGCAATACCCTGTCGAACTTGTCCTGGAACGTCATTTCAAATTTAGCTTTGAACAGACGGCGCGAAAGACTGTCGGGTGTTTCCGTGCTGCGAAGATTGAGTCGTTGTTCCAGCTCTGACAAGGATGGTACTTTTACAAAAATGGCCAGGGCCTTGTAGCCAAAATAATTCTTCAGGCTTATGCCTCCTTTCACATCGACATCAAAGATTACATTTTTCCCTTCTTTCCAAATGCGCTCAATTTCTGACTTAAGTGTACCGTAAAAATTTCCGGCATACACTTCCTCCCACTCAATAAACTCGCTATTGTCGATTTTCTTTTTGAATTCCTCCGGACTTAGAAAATAGTAATCTTTCCCTTGCTCTTCGGTTCGGCCCCTCTTGTCGCGGGTGGAGGCTGAGATAGAAAATCCAAGATCAAGATTATTTTTCAGAAGGTAACTTACGATGGTCGTCTTACCGGAACCTGAAGGGGCGGATAAAATTAAGGCCTTACCGGGCATTATCGGATATTTTGAGCGATCTGACTCTTGATCTTGCTCACCAACTCTGTAGGTGCCTCTCCCCCACAACATTTTGTTTTCAACATTTCCTTAATCGCTATATCAAGTTGATAATTCTTGAAACAAGGCATGCATTGATCCATGTGTAACCTAAAATACTCACATTGGTCTGTAGTAGCTTGTCCGTCAAGTATCACCTGCAACATCTCTATGCAGGTTGTTTTCTTGCCGCTACCGGAATTGAACGGGTTAGATGCTTGACTCATAATTCAGTGTTTTTGTAACCCATTGACTTGGCATATTCGCTTAGCTTCTCCTTTAGTAATTGGCGTGCACGATGAAGGCGGCTCCGAACGGTACCAATGGGTATATCCAGGATTTTTGCCATTTCCTCATACTTGAATCCTTCAAGGTCACATAAAATTATTACAGTTCGAAAGTCAACATCCAGAGCATTTAAGGCGTTGGAAATTTCATCGCCAATCATATCTTTCAACGCATCCACGCGCAGGTCCGAAGTAATCTGTCTGTCTACATCCTCTGAATTGTAGTATGACTCAACCTCCTGGTAATCAACCTTATTTGGCTCCTTAATTTTCTTCCGATAGTCATTTATGAAACTGTTTTTCAGAATCCGGAACAGCCAAGCCTTCGCGTTAGTTCCTCTTTGGAATGATTCTATGAAACGAAATGCCTTGAAATAAGTATCCTGCACTAGGTCTTTGGCATCATCCCGCTCAAGGGTAAGCCGATAACCGAAGTTATACATAGCGTGTATGTGGGGCAGGAATTCGTTGTTAAAAATTTCTCCCTTCTCGAAGTCACTGTAATGCTGTCGCGGGGCTTTTTCGATTTCCATGGAACATCAAAAGTAGTAAAAAGGCGCTCTCATGTCGAAAATCAAATAGTACGTTTTTGAATGAAATTACGAAGTCTTCCCAATCAGCTTGTAATTCTTGTATTCGCCTATCCGATATCCGGTCCAATCTTCAATCTTGTTAAGGATTTTGTGCCGGAGCGAGATGTACTTATTTGTTGGATAGTACTTGAATTCCCAATCCTTCTCATCGATTATTTCCTTCATGGATGCAGGATGGGTACCCGTAAAAATTTCCAATTTGTCTACCTGATTGTAATTGAATTCGTCCTCACCATCAAATACTTCCCTCAATCTATCATCATCGACCCAAAAACTGGCAAAAAATTCTGCTTTCTCCTTCATCTTGCGTGGGGGCCTAACATAGGAATAGTGATAGATTGGCACATCAATTTCCATTACCCTCAATTTCTTCCCCGTCTCCCCTCCTTCATAACCATTATCCGTTGAGAATTTTCTGAACCCCTGAGAATCTCTATGGGAACGGATAGCCTTGTTTCTTCTAAATGCACGAATCTCAAAGCGATGTGCGGCCCGCCCTGTGTGGATGTGATCATAGTCACCTCTGAAATTCAGAAACGGAAACAGGAACCCTTCGACTTCCAATCGAGATTCGAACTCGCTCATGTAATTTCTCACTTTTGCGATATCATTTTCATGTATGACCTCATCGGCCTGGATATGGATGATCCAATCGCCTGTCGTTGCCTCCAGGCCCAGGTTGGCTTGCTGGGCAAATATTCTCCCACCGCTTCTAAGTTTCATATCCCAAACCGTATCAATGATTTTGATCTTCGGAGATAATGCTGCTACGGCCTCACGGGTACCATCCGTTGAGTCACCGACGACCACTACAAACTCATCTACAATTGGCAGAACGGATTGAATGGATTGCAAAAATGGATAACCCATTTGTAGTCCATTTCTCACATAACTGAATGCGCTTATCTTCATCCCCGCTTGAAAACTCAAATTACAAAATGTAAGCGAAAGAGCATGACGTGAGGTTTGTTATGCAAAATAGTTCGCTCATAGAGTGATTTCCTGAATTTAACTATTTCACTTAGGTAATCTTTTTCCAAGGTTGGTCAGACTACCTTATAATTCTTGTATTCACCAACTTGATGTCCTACTAATTTACTTGCCAGACGCTTAATCCTCTCGCGTATTGAGAGCTTGTTTCTGGATATGTCGTGAGTAAATTTCCAATTCAAGCGTGCAATGCGGGCTTGCATGACTTTGGGATGCGTGCCATCAAAGCGCTCCAACGAATCAATTTGACTGAAGTCATACTCCTCGGATGGACCAACATTTTCTATTAACCACTGATCATCATGCCATAGCGCGTGGAATGCCATTTCTTTGCGTTGCATGGCACGAGGATCGCGGACAAAGCCATAGTGGTAGATATATACATCCATCGGCTTGACGCATAGCTTATCATTGGGAATTTTCCTAAACCCTTGCGCATCGCGATAGGAATAGATTTTTCTATCGTTTCGAACAATCCTTATTTCCTTTTGGTACCAATCCCATGAGTTCCCAATATAGTCGTAGGAACCGTAAAAATGCTTGTAGTGAAAAAGAAGCCCTTCCACAGCGAGATCATTCTTATACTTGTGCAGGGCCTGCATGATTGCCGGATAATATTGCTCATGGAGCACTTCATCTGCCTGGATATAAAAACACCAATCCGCATCGGAGGGAATAGCGGCAAAGGCTTTGTTCGTTTCTAATGCCAATACCCTTCCACCTTCACGGTTCGTTTCATCCCATTCTGTATGCACAATCCTGATTTTTTCAGAATGTATGCTCTGGATCAGCTCCACGGTCGTGTCGGCTGATTTCCCAACTGCCACAATTATCTCATCGCATAGTGGAAGTATGGAGGTGATGGCCTCTACAATTGGATAATCGAGACGAACCGCATTTCTTACAATAGTGAAGCCACAAACTTTCATAGCGTATAGTCGCAAAGTTAAATATTCCTATAGTGCGTTTTAGGTGAAATAGGCGAGCTCTTTTCAGATACGTTGGCATTGCTGGACAAATTCGATAAGCGCATGAAAAAAAATACTGACTAGACCTCTCAATAAGACGTTCATCAATTGCGCTGCTTAAAGATTTTTTTGAATTTCTTCCAGGAAATAATTAATTCCACCACCCTGATCTTCAGCTTATCTGCCAGGCCCGGTGAAAATACGTCTTTCCTGACAAATACTGTATCACTTGTGTCTTTGTACCAGATAGTGTACCCCTTTATTCTCATCCATTCACTGATCTCATGGAGGAACGGATTGGTGTAATATTTTCCATGAGTCTCGATGGAGATAATTTTCGGGTTGCTGGTTAGGTGCTTTATTACGTACCACTCCCCTCCTTCAATGTCAATACTCAATAAGTCGATCGTACCATCATCAATTTCCGAAAATACTTTACAGGGAACTTCAAAAGTATTTTCCTTACTCACCCTATAGTGATCATTGACAATGGCGGGGCTTTGTTTTAATTCTGCTGCAAAGGTGGAGGCTGCAGCCTTTGAAAGTTTAAGGACTCCATTGGTATCCCATATAGCTACCGAGAATAAGTTGATCGCATACTCTTTAAAGTATTCCTTAATCTTTTCGGCTGTGACGGGATCTGCTTCCACCAAAGTAGCTCTGATTCCATCTTGTATGAAATCAAGAATGTTAGAGGTAGCCGGCAAATAGACGCCTACTTCGCACACATGGCTAAAGAACATTCCCTTTTTCCTGGTCTTAATGTAAATTCTTTTGTGGCTTTCGTTTTTCATCCTCTTGATATTAATAATCTACGCCTACTGTTTTTCCTTGGCTGTAGTTACCTGCCTGACGATTCCATATGGTGTAAAGTGGGCATGCAGCTTCAAGACCTCCTGGTAAATCTCCTCATTGACTGAAGAGCGATCCAGTATAGGATGGTACAAGTGGTATTGTATGGCACTATTCTTTACTGTTTTTACTTTTACTCCATTCCATCTCAGCCGCAGACTAAGGTCAGTGTCTTCTCCAACACCCGGTGCAAGGTAACGTTCGTCAAAACCATTAATATCCAAAAGATCTTGTTTACCGATCGAAAAATTGCAGCCCAATATTCCGGAATCCCTTCTATCCAACAAAGTTTCGAGCCAAGGCACACCCATGTAGATTGCTTTTTCAACATGGGTAGTCTTCCCAAAAATGCCATCAAACAATACTCGCCCCGTAAAGGAACCTTTAAGGTATCCGCTACTGACTCTTTGCTCAGTCAATTCAGCCGAAAGCTTTTCTGACAAATTTACCCGGCGGCCAGCCAATACGGTTCCAGGCTGTCGCTGACTCAAGTGTGCTTCAACAAACCGATGGTGAGGGATGCAATCTCCATCGATAAATACGAAGTAATCACTTTCACTCTTTCTTACGCACTCATTAAGAATAATAGTCTTGCGGAAACCAATATCCTGGTGCCAAACGTGCCGTATGGTTAACGATGAAGATGATTGTAACTTCCTGATCTGCTTAACTA
>JAYWDR010000451.1:0-3611 GCA_043779735.1 Cyclobacteriaceae bacterium
TACGAATTTACCTTCACGCTGCCTGGCGTATTCAGCGATGAGCTGATCTACCTGTATCTTCCCAATAACGTAACTTACCTCGTAGGCCGGCTGTTGAAGATACATGTGCTCCTCGTGCTGAATGGTACTCCCGTCAGCAGGTAGCAGGCCCCATGGCACCCATTTGGAAGCATATTCTGTTGCTTGTTTAAAGTCCTTCTCCAAGCCATGCTGGTAAAGGCCACCTAGTCCCCTGGCTGCCCGTTGGGCAAGCATGATATAGATAAGTTCCTGGGCACGTTGCCGGTCATGAAGCAGTCCGGCATTCATCACCAATTCTTCCATGGCCGTGGCAAATCCCTCGGCACGGCTGTCAAAAATATTACTGAGCAAGGGTTTAGCACGAATGGGACTTTCATTCGGCTCTTCGCGATTGCGTGCCAATTCGATCCAATGATACATATGGGCTTTGAGGGCCATAGGGTCACGGTAGTCAACCTCATAAAAGAATCCGCGGATGCCTTCTTCGGGAATAAATTCTGTGATCTGCCCGCGCAAGGCCGGATCCATGTAAGGCTTCACAGTCAGGAATTCTTCCTTGTCAAAAAATTCCATCAAATCGTCAACACCTCTATGCTGCATTTCCTTGTAATCCTTTGCATTATTTTTTTTCTCCAGATTAGGAAGTTTGCGGTTGCGGTGCTCTGCCAGTCGCAGGCCGCTGTGAGCCCGGTACAGTTCACGCTCAGTCAGCAACTTCTCCTCAGACCAGGTGTATGGTACTAAGTGCACCTTCTGCAAGTTCCAGGTAAAATTGTCTTTGCCCACGCCAGACAATCCGGTTTTCTTTGGAGCCTGCTCCGTCAGCCAATCCGCAAATTTGTTTGACGCTTCGCTGGCTTCTTTGGCGGCCGCGGCGAGATCCGGGTACTTCTCATTAACAGACTTCGAGAATGATTCAAGGTCCTCAACCTGTTCGTGGATGCTGCGTATTCCTAACACCCACAAATCCTTTGCCTTGCCGGTCAGGTTTATCCTGGCTTGTTGAAAAACACCCTCAGCCTTGCGGAGCCGGTCGGCCACCTCGGCTGCATCGGATTCCGATAATGGCTGGGCATAATCAGGCAGCTCTACCCTGCCAAAAATATGAGGACCTTCTCTTCCCGGTGTATCGGGTGTTGATGGGAAGAACCAGGCGTAGTAAGCAGGATCTTTTACCCACGGTTGATGTACCCTGTGCGCAAAGTCAAGTCCGTTCATTTCGGCCCATACAATATACCAATCCACCTGGCGCTTGACAGGCCAGCCAGCGGTGTCAAAAGCATTCAGGCGGCGTTGCCAATCGGGTAAGTCGGAATATTGCTTCTTCATTGATTCCACAGTGTAGTCCGGAACACCTCCAATCATTTCCGGTGATTCAAATTCCCGCCATTCTTTGAATAAGGTGACCAGCTCTTCATAGGTAGTGGCCTTAGCTAGTTGGGGGGTTGGTGGACTGGAACAAACTGTAGCAACCATAAGGAGTGCTGCTAAAAGAAAGATTTGGTTAAGCCTGGGATGGATCATGTGATTTCAATTGATTAAGAGTTTGTACACGCCGACATTGATCTAAAGCTAATTAAAATTGATGATCATGAAAAGGACTATGGGATGGAGTGAGTGACTAACAGGTTCTTTAGCAAAGACCATTAACCCAATCGTGCATACATGGGTGAGATCCATGTCTCCACCGGTAAGTACTTGCTGGCGCTTGCCCACCTGATCCCGCGTTTTAGCATCTCGACAGCCTCCGGTCTTTCCAGAACATGGCTAAGGTTATGACCTATCGAAGTATAAAATATTCGCCCCTTTCCATGCATTTTTTTCCACGTCACCGGCATCACACAACCATCGATCCAATAATTAGCGTTTCCGTTGAAATGCGTGGTCGCCAGTACTTTTACGTTGGGATCGACGTGCATATAATATTGTTCACTCTGCATGGCAAAGTCCTTCAAACCCTGGGTCACACGATCCTTTTTGTCAACAATTTTCACATCATAACCAATGATACCACCGGGATGGGCCACCCACTGGCCGCCAGTCATGAAGTGGTATCGTTCATTATCGTGAAAAGTGTCACACATGCCGCCATGCCATCCAGCCATGCCCGTTCCATTCCTTTCGATAGCCTCCAGCAAACCGTCCTCCTGCTCTTTGG
This sequence comes from Cyclobacteriaceae bacterium, assembly GCA_043779735.1. Lineage (GTDB taxonomy): Bacteria > Bacteroidota > Bacteroidia > Cytophagales > Cyclobacteriaceae > ELB16-189. Next base: position 2,180 of record JAYWDR010000451.1, read on the forward strand.
TCATTCGGCCTTGCGTGTAAACCTGGATTACCAGGTCAATGCTCTTCATTAACGACTTGTCTGCATAAGGATCCAACGTCGTAAAACTCAAAACATCTGCACCTTCTTCTTTCAACCAGGGAATCATATAGCTGGCAAATTTTTCGGGCTCATGGGGAGCATAGGCACCGTAGATTAATAGGATTCTCCTGCCTTTAAGTGCTGGCAGTGATTTACTTTCATCCTGAAGAAAATCCACCCCCCCGAAACCCGACAAAGGAAGGGCAGCCAACGAACCCAGTGTTGCTGCTTTTGCCAAAAAGGCCCTGCGATTATTTTTTATGATCATAAAAATTAACTGTTAACCCATCAAAGATCTATTTCTTGTCCGCAACGTACTGATAAATCATTTCCGATACTTTTGCCATCGCATCAATCCCAAGTTGCTTGTCCTTCAGATTTTTTGACAACAGTACCAGCAGGTAGCTTCTGCCATCTGGCAAATAGACAATCCCAGAATCATGCTCTACACCGGTGATCCAACCTGTTTTGTGCGCGACCTTCACATTGGGAGGAAGCAGGGCCGGAATGATGGTATTGAATTTTTGGTCTAGTAAGATGCCAACCATTGTCTGGCAAGCCTCCGGATTGACTGCTTCGCCCGACGCAATTTTCTGGAAGATCAACATCAGATCGTACGCTGTAACTGAGTTATTCATTCCTTTCGCAAAGGCCTTCGAGTCTTCTACTCCTCGAAGTACTTGAATGTCACTGGCACCGTAGGTCCGCATCGTCTGTGTAACATTTTTGCCATCGACCATTTCGATAAGAATATTGGTGGCGAGGTTGCTGCTCTCTGTGATCATCTGATAAACGAGGTCTTTAATCCGGTGTTTTCTTCCCAGTACTTTATATAGCTCATGCTCACTGTCTGTGGTCGGATCCAGCGTGAATGGTGAGCCATCTGCGATGCTCTTGAATTCATTCTTAATAATCATGGAGTCGTTGACGCTAAACACTCCTTCCGATGCCTGCTTGAAGACCTCCATCATAACGGGCGTCTTCATGGTACTTGCTGCATGAAAAGATACATGCTCGCGAAGCAGTATTTCTTCACCTGTTCTCAAGTCCTTGAAGGCCACTGCAAAAGTTCCCTCCTGCTTACCAAAAAGTGAAATTATTTCCTTCTCAAGTCTTTCTTTCTTTGATTCACAAGCACAGAAGACAAGGCAAATGCAGAGGAAAAAGGGAAGATTAAAGTTCAAAGTTCAAAGTTTAAAGTTCACGGCTAATTACCAAAAGCTAAATGCCAAAAGCCAAAAGCTGCCACTCTCTCAATTCCTAAACCTCACAAACGTTCCCATCGGTAAATCACTTCCTTGTTTGGGATGTAGGTAAAATTCTCCATACTCAATTTTTCCTGCCATGAAGTGGGTCTTCACTACATTTAGTC
>JAYWDR010000452.1:0-3606 GCA_043779735.1 Cyclobacteriaceae bacterium
GGCATTAATGATCTTATCGATCCTGCCTACATGGCGTACATGCTCAAGTACGATTCCACTCACGGTAAGTTTGAAGGTACCGCAGAAGCAAAAGATGGCCACCTCATCGTAAATGGCAAGAAAATACGCGTTACCGCGGAGAAAGACCCGGCCAATCTGAAATGGGGTGAGATTGGCGCTGAAATCATTATTGAATCGACCGGATTATTTCTTACGAAGGCGGATGCCCAGAAGCATATTGCCGCCGGCGCAAAGAAAGTGGTCATGTCAGCGCCAGCCAAAGATGATACCCCTACGTTTGTCATGGGCGTCAATCACAAGAAACTGACGAAAGAAGATGCGATTGTCTCCAACGCCTCTTGTACCACCAATTGCCTTGCCCCGCTTGCCAAAGTTCTAAACGATAAGTTCGGCATCGCGGAAGGTCTGATGAGTACAGTGCATGCGGTGACGGCCACTCAAAAAACAGTTGACGGCCCTTCTGCCAAAGATTGGCGAGGCGGTCGTGGAGGCTTTCAGAATATCATTCCGTCCTCCACCGGTGCCGCCAAAGCGGTAGCCCTTGTAATTCCGGAATTGAAAGGAAAATTGACAGGCATGTCTTTCCGTGTTCCGGTAGCTGATGTCTCCGTGGTTGACTTGACAGTGAAGTTGGTAAAACCCGCTACTTACGATCAAATAAAGGCAGCAATGAAAGAAGCCTCAGAAGGTGAGATGAAAGGTATCCTGGGTTACACCGAGGACGAAGTCGTATCACAAGATTTTGTCGGCGATGCACGCACCTCTATTTTTGATGCAAAGGCCGGCATTGCCCTCAATGACAGCTTCGTGAAAGTCGTGGCCTGGTATGACAATGAGTGGGGTTATTCTAACAAGCTGATTGACCTGGTGCAAGAAATGGCCAAACTTTAGAAATAACAGTTGCAAAAATGAGGAGATGGGAAGTAGAGAATACTGCCCATCTCCTTTTTTTACGTACTCAGCTTCTCAATTCTCAGCTTCTTGTTTCTTTTAAAGTAAGCTTGTGCTTATACCAGATATTCAGAATGACACCCACCAGCACCACCAGCATACCGAGATGAGCTGCCAGACTAAAAGTCTCCCCAAAAATAAAATATCCAAACAGCAAGGCGTACACGATGCCAATGTATTTAAGGCTGGCCACTTTGGAGAGCTCATCGGACTGATACGATCGCGTCATGAAATATTGAGCGGTCTGCGCTGTTAGTCCGATGAAAATCAGAATCAGCCAATCTTTTCCCAGCGGCATGACCCACGTTACCCCCATCAGCAACACAAAAGTTATTGGTAAGGAAACTAAGGGAAAATAAAATGTAATCAACAGCGGGTGCTCGGTAAGTTTCAGTTGCCGGATGGTATTGTATGCAAGACCGGCAAACAGTGCCGATCCAATGCCAAGGTACAGGTACAACTGCTCCACCCGGTTATCAAAACCCTGAACCATCAATACGCCGAGAAAAGAAATTCCAATGAAGGCCCATTGCCAGGGCTTTACTTTTTCTTTTACCATAAAAATTCCCATGATCGCCGTGAATATCGGAGAAAGATATTGCAAGGTGACCGCACTAGCCAGAGGCATATGTTGCAATGTGATGAAGTAAAGTACAAGTGAGGTGGATCCGAAAAGGCCCCTCAACAACAGCGCATTGGGATTATTTCCAGGCAGGGCAATATGGTTGTATTTCACTATCCCGAAGGCTAGAAAAAGTGATACAGCCGACCGGAGAAAAGCAATTTCAATGGCAGGTAAGTGGCCCAGCATTTTAACAGCTGCATTCATCAAGGCGAAGAAGAAAGTCGCCCACACCATGTACCGAACTCCCGGAGAAAACATAGGCGCAAGAACGCAAAAAGATAGTATCTCAGGTTCCCGAAAATTTCGCGTCCTCGCTCTGGCAGACCTGATCATTCGGCGTGGGCCTGTTTCCAGCATAACAAATAGTGTAAGATTCAGGCCCAATTTGACACTCCATACGCACTAGTCAGAGGTAGTAGTCACTGGAAATGGGTAGCATCACCTCAAACCAATTTAGAATTGATAACATTGATAATCAACTATTTACACATGGAAAGCCTAACAAGAAGGTACTTTAGAGGCTTCATTGCCGGGTAAGTTTACGGATGTAGGATTTGGACCATTTATTGAGAATTTCTTGCTCCTTGGTGTGGCACCTTTGATTCTGATAAACGAAGGAGGGGAATATGGCACATCATGTAGCAAACATCAACGTTCGGCACCGGTTAACCCAGATAATTATCCTGGTGGTTATGATTTTGGCCGGCATGTTGTTCTCACTATTTGCTCAAGCACACAGAGGGCCTAGGGCGCCTCGCTTTGACAAGCCAAAGTACAGGGTCTCGGTACACAGCAACTCACTCAGAGTAGTTAAGATTCTTTATAAGAAGAGGATGTCCGGTCCAAAATCATCCTTGATGGCTTCGAATCGCAGGAACCGAAGCAAGCAACAGTCACAGGCAGAGACCGATGAACCTTCAAGACTAACAGTATCAAATAATTAAAAATAGGGGTGTTTAGTGATAAGGCCTCTGCAGTTCTCTGTAGGGGCTTTTTTTTGGGATGTACATAATTCTGCGAATCTTTGCGTATGAATTTTGATCCTGAGGTATTCCGACATCAACTAGCACAAACTTCTTCCTTTCCCTTTGGAATAACGATTGACAGAGCTGAAGGTATCTACCTCTACAGTCCCAATGGCAAGCGGTACACGGATATGATATCGGGCATAGCGGTGAGCAATATTGGCCACCGCCATCCTCATGTGGTAAAAGCCATCAAAGACCAGGTAGACAAACATCTTCACATCATGGTGTACGGTGAATACATTCAATCAACACCAAATCTCTTAGCTTCAAAAATTACCAGCTATCTACCTCCGTCACTAAACTGTTGTTACTTCGTCAATTCTGGTACGGAAGCCAACGAAGGTGCGCTGAAATTGGCCAAGCGTTACACCGGCCGAACCGAAATCATATCCTTTAAAAACTCATATCACGGGAGCACCCACGGCTCACTAAGCGTATCCGGCAATGAAAAAAAGAAATCAGCCTTCCGTCCCCTCTTGCCGGATGTGCGTTTTATTGAATTTAATAATCCCGAGAACCTTCGCTACATAAAGGACACAACAGCTTGTGTGATCGCCGAGACTGTCCAAGGAGATGCCGGCGTAAGGATCCCTTCTTCTTCCTACATGAAAGCCCTGCGGCAGCGATGCAATGAAACAGGCGCACTCCTGATTCTCGACGAAATACAATGCGGCATGGGCAGGACAGGAGCGTTGTTTGCTTTCGAACATTTCGGCATTACCCCAGATATTCTCACCGTAGCGAAAGCCTTTGGAGGAGGGCTGCCACTAGGCGCCTTTATTTCATCTGAAGAGATAATGAAAACACTCACCTTCGATCCCACGCTGGGTCATATCACAACTTTTGGCGGCAACCCTGTTTGCTGTGCATCTGCCCTTGCCACCTTGGAGGTCATCGAAGAAGAAAATCTTCTTAGGACCGTTGAAGAAAAGGGTCAATTGATCGAATCTTTGCTTCTGCACGATAAAATAAAAGCGATTC
>JAYWDR010000453.1:0-3602 GCA_043779735.1 Cyclobacteriaceae bacterium
CGGGCCAGATCGTCCATGTCTTTGCCCCCGGCAAGACTCAGGGACAAAACAACGGCGATGCGTGGATCATCACCGAAGAACTCAAAGTCCTTTAGCCGGTCAACTTCGGTAATCGCCGAATCGAGGTATGCAAACGCATCTTCCTTCGGACCGGAAGGGTTTGCGAAAAGTTCGAGGGGAGCAATCGCATAGGCTTTGATTAGGTTACTGGGCTTGAGATAACACTTCATGATTTGAAATGCTTCGTTCTTTCTTCCGTTGATGGCCAGGTATTCGGTTAACATCCCCACCCGATAGGAAAACATATCCGTTTCCCGGTTTCCGCCTTCTTTGAGGTTCTCCGAAGCAAACCGGGCCGGTTCAAGTTTCTGATAAATCAATTCCATTTCCTTTACCTTATGTTGCTCCCGGTATTGTTCCATCAGCATTAATCGCAGGCGGTTGAGATTTAATCCTGAAGCATGGGGGTTATCGGTCATGATGGAATCGACCTTTATCAGCGTGAGTTCATTCAGGGGCGTATAATTCTTGGCTAATCTTGAGGGGAACCACGGAGGGTTGTAGCGGTCATATTCAAAAATCCATGAATAGATTTGCGACAAATCCTCCTTGTCACCATATAATTGGTTGAAAAGTCTTTTCCTGACTAAATACAGGAAGAATTTGTCGGAGAAGTACCGGGAGGGTCGGTCGCGTGAATTCAGGACTTTTTGAAAATGGTCGGGGTACAGGAACAAATCTTTACGCCTCAACTTTTGCTTGACCTGGGCCTGAAAAACGAAATCTTCGACGTAAGCGTCTTCTGTTTGATTCAGATAGGCCGGAGAAACTCTTTGATAATGAACAACAGACATGTTGAACAACGAGTCAGGATTGAATTGATACCTGCCTCCATGATCTGCGGCCATCTTGGACAGGATAATGCCGCGGTGCTTGAAATAGAGAGCAGTGTTAAAATTGAGCGCATCGGGGGTCTTGTATTCTTTTTGCAATACACCAAAATACTGGTCAAACAATCCGCTCACGGTGGTCATATCCAGCAACTCAAGGTTTGCATTGTGATTGGCCCCCACCAATTTCCAGAAAAGGTGCCGGTCCAGGTAGCCGCTGCTATTCAACATGAGCTCATACAATTCCTTGACGGACACTTTCTTCCTTTCGGCATAGTAGGACATTAATTCTTCCGTTTCTTTTCTGAATCCGTTCTTGAAAAGGTAAGCGGCAATGTTCACGATATTGATTCGAAAAACTCCATAGTTGGGATGGTATTTCAGCAGGCTGTCCACACAGGATTTCACTTCGCTAACCCTTCCCAACGAAGCGTACAGGTTTGCCAGTTCCTGGTAGCCTGCGTTATGCTTAAAAGTGCTGCCGACGGTAGAGGCTCCTGGCGATGAAGCGTTGCTCAACCCGGAATACAATATCTGTTTGTCAGCCGGGAAGTATAGATTGAACCGGTCTTTGCTTCCCTTGCTTTCAAAAGGAGAAATTAAAGTGAGAAGAGTTCTTGTGGCTTCCTTATCCATCGTCCCGAAATTCAGGGAGTTTTCAATGCCACCGGCCACCAACGTCATGTTGATCTGGGCAAGCCCAAAGCCCTGACTCAAGGCAAGTGGGAGGATTTCTTTGATTTGGCCTGCCGAACGTTGCAAAATTGTCTCTATGTCGCTGTCGGAATAATAATACAGGTAATGACTGGAAGCCGTTGCCAGGATATTCCAGGCTTTCAAATGTTCCATGAGGGAGCCCGGGTCTGCAGATCTCAGCGGAATTGAATTGATCAAGCTGTCCCCGTATTGAATGCAGTATTTTCTCATAGAGGGATTGCCTCCCTTCGTAGCGAATTGGTTGTACACTTCAAGGATAAGATCAAATGATTTATCGGATGGGATCTTGTCCATCAACCGCTTAAAGGAGCCCGGTGCGTTTACTTCCGAGAGGATCAGGAAATTGGCCCTCCGCTCCACATCATATCGTTGATCAGAGAGGAATTGACTTCCTTCGGCAAGAATGGTCTTAATGACATTGTCATTTTCTTTCTGTTGGGCATCACGATAATAGAACCCGCAAAGTCCAATGATGAGAATCGAGCCAATCACCGCAGCAATCCTCGTCGCGCCATACTTGACCACCAACCGGGTTACGCGCACTTTCCGGGCGCTGAGGGCGAGAAATTCCCTGGTGCGCTTAATGATTTGCTGTGCCTCCTTCATCCGGGCGGCATGATCAAGCCCCGGATCTAAATACCGGTTGACCCAGTGTTTATTAGGATTCAGCTTGCTGTGCCAGTTTTCAAAAAAGGTAAGGGGGCCGATCGGCAACAAGAATCCATTTGACTTGCCACTCTCCAGCCAGCGGTCCAGTTGCTTTTTGAAATCTTCGTAAACAGTAAGGTGATCGAATTCTTCCTTCGCCCAACTGGTGAGGAGTTCCCAGTTGCGAATAAGGCTCTCGTGTGTGATGTCCAATACTGATTCCGGTCTTAACTGTTTCGATTCCGGTTCATCAGTTACGTAAGGACGCAGGAAAGTATTCCCCGGCTCACGGAAAATGTCCAACACGCCCCCTACCACTTCCGTCGTAAGTTCCGGCCTTGCCAGGATGTCCATAATCTCCTGCAACGACATCCGATTCCGCACCGCACGGCCCTCATCCATTTTTGTGAGACACGTGAAAGCGACTTTGATAATTAACTGGGCGTCGGACGAGGTTATTTTTTTGTCGTGCCGGTCGTTGTAATGATCAGCCGCAGAAAAATACAGCTTATTGGCATGCGTGTCTATTATCTGGGACAGCCCGGGATGTTTGTAGGCCTCCTGGAGCTTGCGGGAAAGTTTGCTGAACCAATCATCAAAAGGCTTGCGGTATTCAACGGGCAATTCCTGTGGAGGCATGCCGCCAGCCATGGCATAGTGAATCAGGTCCAACTCCTCATTGCCATGCTTCGCCTGGATCCATACCTCATTCATGGCGTGTTCCAGCACCGGCAATTGATCGATTCCTTCTCCCAGGTCATAAACCACGCGTTCAGCCAACCGGTTGGCGATCTTATCACCGTGCAGGACAGCAGGTTCTTTCACCACCTGGATCATTTCCTTCCGCTTCAGCCGCGGCACAAAGAATTGCGAGAAGCCTATGAACTCCGGCAATCCCCGGAAGGCAGCGCACTGTCCGATATAGTCCGAACGCATCGTGCAGACGATGTATATCGGAATATTTTTGTTTATCGCGAGGCGGGCAGTCTCCAATAGTAGATTGATCACCAGCTGCGAATCGGCGGAAGGAGCATTTCTGTAGTAGTTTTCAGGATTCGTGAAGAATTCCTCAAACTGATCTGCCACAATCAGTAGGTTGGCAGCTTCTCGCTGCATAGCATCGCGTTTGTCGCTGGCGGCATTTCTCCAGGCGCCGCCATCTTCATCTACAAAAAGAGGAGACGTGGTATAGAGTTCTACCAGAGATGAAAAGCCTCTTCTCAGTTCAACCTCCACGGATTCTTCGTTACCAATCCTCAGATTCCTTGAAATAGTTTTGCTCAGGTTATGGAGCGGTGTTCTTTCCGGGCGGAAGTCCGCTACCACCCAGTTGGTATATTTTGCCTT